>JAKAVX010000134.1 GCA_021827465.1 Deltaproteobacteria bacterium
GCTGCGATTTTTTAGTGCCTGCCATAGTCGAGCGCGACGCCCTTTCGTTGTGCGAGGATGTAGGCTTCGAGCGCGCGCATCTTCGGATCATTCGGGGCAAGGGTCTTGCCCTTGACCGGGTTCTCGATACACCAGTCGATCATGTCGCGCAGCAGCGCTACGCGCTGAAGCTGAACCTGGTACTTCGGATAGGTTTCGGGATGGGTATTGGCGGCGTTCGGATGGCACATGTCGCAGCTCACTCCGATAGAGCTTCCGAGCAGCTTCGAGGAGTGGAATATCCTGTTGCCCATCGCGACGAACGCGTCGGTCTGGGCCTTCCAGATTTTGTAATCGCGTTGGGTGAAGCTCGCGTAGGTGTCGCCCTGCTGAATCGCCGGCGCTCCCGCCTTCGACGTGGCAGCGGAGGGCGCCGCGGCCTCGCCGCCTTGTTGCGAAGAGCCGGTTCCCTGGTCGTTGGCGGCCATCTGCCAGTGCTGGTTGGGATGCTTGCGCTGCCATTTGGCCATCAGCTCGCGCGTGACGGCGAGCGCCTGCTCATGGTTCATCGAATGACCCGGTTTCAGATTCTTCACTTCCATCGAGGTGACGCCGTCGCACAGTTCGACCACGGTGCCGCCGTGTTTCGGGTCGGGCATGCGATGGGTTGCGAGCGTTTGCGCCATCGCGTTGGCGCCGTGATGCTGCGTTGCGGCGTACATCGCGACCGCGCCGGCGAGTGCGCCCGCGAGCCCAACCAGTGCCATCTCGAGTCGAAGTTTCATGGCTCCTCCCGTCGGCTTCCGGCCGGCGCGTTCAGTAGCTGGCGAATTGCGGCGCCGGCGGCTGATTGGTCTTGCCGAACGACCGGAGATAATTTGCGTTGACCGTGACCGGGTTGCGGTCCCACAGGTTATAGACCTTGTCGGCCAGGCCGTCGGCGAGGATCGTCGCCCGTCCGTCGCCGCATCCGTCGAACTGGTCGAATGGATCGGCGCGGTTCATCTGGACGGTCAGCTTGGGAAGTCCCTCGGGTGCGTAGGGCCACGGCCACGCCGTCGAGAGCATCCCATAGAAGCTGATATTGCCGATTTGGTTGAAGAGCATCTGATGGGTGTGTCCGTGGATGACGGTGACCTTGGCGAAGGGCTTCAGGATCGCCTGAACCTGGTCGGCGTCTTCGGTCCAGAAGTTCCACGGGCGGTAGTACTTGTAGAGCGGCGAGTGCGAGAAGACGAGGATGGGCGTGGACTTGGGGACTTTCGCGAGATCGTTGCTCAGCCACTTGCGCTGTTTCTCGCCGACTTCGAAGCGTGACTGCACGGCGTTATCAAGTCCCGCGACAGTCTGCATCCGTTCCTCCGGCGTCATCTTGCGCGCGGTCCAGAAGTCCTTCTCGTAGACGCTCTGCAGCACCACGACATGAACGCCCTTCCAGTCGAAGGAGTAAGTCGGCGGCCCGAACATCTCCTGCCATTTCTTGCCGAGGTCGAGGTACCAGTCGTGCTCGCCGACCATTATCTTCACCGGCGCCTTGAGGTTGCCCAGGATTTGCCGGCCCATTTCGAGTTCCGCGGGGCGCCCGAGCTGTGCGAGGTCGCCGCCGTAGAGAACGAAATCGGGTTGCGGGTCGAGCGCGTTGACGTCGTCGACGGCCTTGACGATCGCGCGTACGAAGCGCTGGTTCAGAGTGCGCTCGTAGAGATGGGAATCGGAAATATAGGCGAAGGTAAAGGGACGGTTTCCCTGTTCGCTTCTGGTGGCGAAGCCTTTGCCAATTTCGGGATTGACGGCGGCGTTCGCGACCTCGACGAGTTGAAACGTATGCGGCGGCATCAGGCCTTTGCCCAAAACCGCCCCCATCGCGGCCGCCGAGATCTTGAGGAAAGTGCGCCGGTCGCATTTGCGCAGCGCCTTGAGCACGAGGTCGCGCTCTTCCATGTACTTCGTTTCGACGCTCTTGTGCCGAGCAGCCATACTGATGCCCTCCCGGAAGTGACTCTCGCGTCAATTGCCGCCGAGCTGCGCCGGGTTTTCGACCATCTCGGTCATGCGCGGGCCGATGTCTCCGAAGGGGCCTGCGAAGCCCGGACCTTTGCGTCCCTTGAGGCCCATCGCGGCGGCGGTGTCGCGCTCGGGCCGCGTCGTGCGCGAAATCTGAAACTGCCGCTTGTACTCCTTCTCGGCCATGGGCATGTACCGCTGACTGGTGAGAGAAAGTAGAAACGCGGCGAGGTCGTCTTCGTCCTTTTCACTAAGGCCGAGCGGCACTATTCCGCCGTCGAGGAACGGATTCTGAACGCCGCCCTTGTTGTAATGGTCGAGCGTGTCCCAGATGGTTTGCTGCGAGCCGTCGTGGAAATAAGGTTCCGTCACGTACAGATTGCGGAGCCCCATCGTGCGGAACGCGCCGATATCGTGAGGTTGCTTGGTCACAAGGAAGCGGCCGAGTCCGCTCATGTCGGTCTGAATCGCAAGCTGGTCGATTTGGCGCGCGCCGCCACCGCCCTGCTCGATCAGTGCCAGCGCCTTGCGCGCGAGCGGCACGAAATCCGACTTATGAGCCGACACGCCGATATTGTGGAAACGGTTGTCGGTGAATAAGGGCGAAGTGGGGTTCCATCCGTGGCACGACATGCATCGGCCGTTGCCGTTGAAAATCGCCCAGCCGCGCTTCTGCTGCTCGGTCAGCGCATTCTGGTCGCCGGCCATAAAACGGTCGAACGGGGAGTCGAACGAGATCTGCGTGCGCTCGTAAGCCGCGATCGCCTTGACCAGGTCGTCGTAATTCGGCGCGCGTCGGAAAACCTTCTGGAATTGCGGCGGGTATTCGGAAATGGAGTTGAGCTTCTTTACCACCGCTTCTTCGTTCGGCATCCCCATCTCGACTGGATTGAGAATCGGGTCGCGCGCTTGGTCTTCGAGCGTGGGCCGGCGGCCGTCCCAGAACTGCAAGGCATTAAACATCGCATTGAGCACAGTCGGTGCGTTGCGCTGGCCGAACTTCCCATGCACGCCCATCGAGGTGGGCATATGGTCGGTGAAACCCTTGTCGGGATCGTGACAGTTGGCGCACGAGACCGTGTTGTCAACGGACAGCCTGGGATCGAAGAACAGCTCCTTGCCCAGCGCTACTTTTGCGGGGGTCTCGAGATTATCGGCCGGCAGGTCCCATTGGTAGAGCTGGGCGGGGAATCCAACCTGGTTGGTGCTCTGCGGTTCGGCCAGCTTGCCCGGTTTGGGCGACGGCATCGTGGCCCTGACCGCCTGATCCGCAGCGATCAAGAGGGCGATCGCCGCAAGGATGATGACTGCGAAGACCCTGCCCGACATTGTGGTCCTCCTCCCTGCATTGATTTTGCAGCAGGCACGTGGCGGGTGCCTGGGTCTCGTCGGGTCTCGGAACTTGTCCCGAACTTGCGTGGCCGCGTTTCAGGACGACGGCGTCAGGCCTGCGGATGTTTTTCGACATCCGTTCAGCACGCTGGTTCGCTCACCACCGAATTACGCGACCAGGAAAAGCCTAGTATTCGGTAGTCCTTGATCCAAGGGGAGTCGGGCCTCGAGCGGCGCGCTGCGGGGCCCCGATACTACGGCCGGATTTCGTACAGCGCCGAGAATAGATCATCGATCGGCAGGCGGCGGAAATTGCCGAAACCGGCCTCGGTGGCGAATTCGCGCGCCTTCGGTTCACCCATCATCGCGCCGAGTCCCGCACCGCCTTCCGCGAGCGACACCGTCATACAATAGAGCGTGCTGATCGAGTACATCATGCGTCCCTTGGCATTGATGTTTTCCTCGACGTTGGGCGACACGTTCATCTCGAGCATCAGGTAGGTGCCTTGGGGCTTGAGCGAGCGGCGGATCGAGCGCAGCAGCGCGACCGGATCAACCGAGTCGTGAACCACGTCGAAGGTCGAGACGAAATCGAACCGCGCCTCGGGAAGTTTGGCGCCGTCGCGAACCTCGAACGTCACGCGATCGGCGACGCCTGCCTTTTCGGCGTTGGCGCGGGCACGCTCAATCGAGACGGGATGGACGTCGTATCCATAGACGCGCGTGTTGGGAAACGCGTTCGCCAGGGCTATCGCGGCGCGGCCGCTGCCGCATCCGACGTCCGCGGCCGTTGCGCCGGCCTTGAACGCTTCGACGACGTGAGGCATCGCCGGGAGCCATTTGCGCACAAGATGATGACGATACATTCCGGCCGACGAGCGCTCCATCGCGTGAAACGTCTCGGGTGGATAGTCGCTCTGCGGGACGCCCTTGCCGGTGCGAAAGGCGTCAGCGACGCGCGGCGCCATCGTGACGTTCGGCACGACCATCTGGATGAATCCGCCCATGAAGAAGGGTGAGTCCTCGTTGGCCAGTACCACCGCGTGCTCGGGCGGCATCATGTAGGCGCGATCCTTCGGCTCGTACTCGACGTAGCCCGCCGCCGCCATCGCACCGAGCCATTCGCGGAGATACCGCTCGCTGAGTCCGGTGCGGCGCGAAAGTTCCTCGCTGGTCATCCATTCACCCGATGAAAGCGCCTGGAAGATTCCGAGCCGGTCGCCGATATAGGTCAGCGCGCCGAGCATCGCTGCGCCCAAATCGTTGGTTATCTGGCCCAAAAACTTTCTGGCCCTGTCCCGGTCGAAGGCCTTGCCGTTGTCCCCCATAAACTTCCCCGAAAGCGAGAGATTCCCCTTTTCTCTGCCCCGCCGCGGCACCTTACCAGATTTCACGCCCGCGCGGCCAAGCCAATTTCATGGCTGCGCGCGGCTCGATCAACCCGCCGCGCCGGCTTCCGCGCGCATCTCAGGCGGCGTAGTTGAAGCGCCTGAGTGCGAAGACCTTGAGAAAGTCGAGCGCGGCCATGTAGACGGCGCAGCTTGTCATCACGATCCCGATCGCCGTCCATCCGAGCGGCGCCATCAGTATTCCCCGTGCGGCCATGATGCTGACGACCGCAATGTCCGCGATTGAACTCGTCACAAGCCATCGGCTCGGCGCGGAGTTCCAGAAATGGCGCCGTTCGCGCACCAGGTAGACGGTCCCCTGTCCGGTGAATACGAGCGTCAGGAACACGAGGGTCTGCAACTGGCCAAGCGGCAGAGCTAGCCAGTCACGTCCGAAAATGAAAAGCGCGAACGACACGACAAGAACCATCGTGCCAATAACCAGTCCGACCGCCATCAGCGCGCCGATATGCCATCGGTCGGGCGTGCGCGAAAAGGAGACGCGATCGGGTGATATCGACATGGTTACGAAATCGTTGGCGAAAAGCAGCAGGACGATCAGGAGCGGCGTGATGATAAAGACGCGGGTGAGTATCACGCCCAGGGTCAGGAACAGCGCGATCTGGAACGTCTTGACGATCTTGTTGAGCGTGTAGGTCAGCATCCGCTGGTAGATACGCCGGCTCGTTTCCACCGCGGAGAGAAGATCGGTCAGGCCCGCGTTGGTGAGCACCAGGCTCGCGGCGGCCTTTGCGACGTCGGTCGCGCTGGCGACCGCGATTCCGACCTCGGCCTGCTTGAGCGCGGGCGCGTCGTTCACGCCGTCGCCGGTCATCCCGACCACGTCGCCGCTTCGCTGGAGACGGCGCACGAGATTGAACTTGTCCTCGGGAAAGACGCCGGCGAAGACGTCGTAGTCGGGACCGTCGCCGTCGATACCCGCGCGAAGCCTTTCGGCGGGGCAGACGCGCTCGCCAATACCGACCTCGGCGGCGACCGCGCGCGCGGTCTCGGGACCGTCGCCCGTGACCATCACGACTCGCACGCCGAGATCGCCAAGGCGTTTGACAAGCTCGGCGGAATCCTCGCGCGGAGGGTCTTCGAAGCCGAGCAGACCGGCCATCCTGAGCGCACCCTCGGGACCCGACGCGACCGCGAGCACCCGGTAACCGTGAGCCGCAAGGCGTTCGACATCGGCGTCGATCGCGGGACCGCCGGCGACCCGCGCGGCGATCGCGTGGGGCGCGCCCTTGAGCACGCGCACGCGAGCCGAGTCGCGAAGCAGCACCGCTTCGGCGAGCTTGGTCGCGGGATCGAAGGGAATCAGTTCAATGCGCTCCGGCGGCGCGGCCGGCAGATTGCGCTCGCGCGCCCGGGCAAGGATTGCGAGGTCGAGAGGGTCCTGCGTGGCTTCGTCGCTCGCGGCGGCGGCGATACGGAGCAGGTCGTCTTCGGTGAACGGCTGATAAACCCGGAGATCGGCGAGCGCGAGCTGATTTTTCGTGATGGTGCCGGTCTTGTCGCTGCACAGCAGGTTCATCGCGGCCGCCTCTTCGATCGCGGAAAGCCGCGTCGCCAGCACCCCGTGGTGGGCGAGTTCCAGCGAGCCAAGCGCGGTGGCAAGCGTGAACGTCGCCGGCAACGCGACCGGCACCGAGGCGACCAGCAGGATCAGCGCGAACGGCAAGACCTCCCCGAGCGGTATCCCGACGATTTGCGAGTATCCAATCAGCAGAAGCACGAGCGCGGTGTCCATCGCGACCAGGTACTTGACGATCGTGAAGATGATCGATTCGAGATGGCTTACGGTCTTCGCCGAGCGCACCAGTTCCGCGGTTTTGCCGAACGCGGTGCGTGCTCCGGTCGCGACGACCTCGCCGCTGGCTTCGCCCCTGCGAACGACCGCGCCCGCGTGGGCCGTGCTTTCCGGTTCGGCCTCGACCGGCATCGACTCGCCGGTCAACGCCGATTGATCGAGAAGGATTTGTCCTTCACCCAGGCGAACGTCGGCGGGCACCAGGTCGCCCATGCGCAGATGGACGTAATCGCCGGGCACCAGTTCCTCCGCGGCGAGCATCCGCCACGCGCCGTCGCGCAGGACCCGCGTGCGGACGGCGAGGCGCTTTTTCAAAAGAAGCAATGCGCCCTGCGCGCGATTCTCCTGGAGCAGGCTCAGGACCGCGTTGAAGACGAGCAGTACCGCGATAATCGCCCCTTCCAGGTTCTTACCGAGGATGAGTTCGAGA
>JAKAVX010000135.1 GCA_021827465.1 Deltaproteobacteria bacterium
ATGGCGGCATCGATTCACGTAGGCGTGCAATTCGCCGCCGAAATTGACGACAAAGCATTCCTCTTCCGTGCCGCGAATTACGAGCAGGAACTTCATCGACTGCCCCGGCTCGAGATCGGAAGCCCGGCAAACGCGGTAGCGGGTCTTTTTCAATGACTGTTCGCCCGGGCGTTTTATCGCGGGGCGACGACCGTGTTTCGAAGGCATCCGATCTTTTCAATCTCGACTTCGACCGTGTCACCGACCTGCATCGGGCCGACGCCCGAGGGAGTGCCGGTCGAGATCACGTCGCCCGGAAGCAGGGTCATGATCCGTGAGATGAAGCTAACCAGGTAGTCACATCCGAAGATCAGGTTGGAGGTGCGGCTTTTCTGCCGCGTTTCACCGTTGAGCCGGGTTTCGATTCGCAGATCCGACGGATCGAGATCGGTTTCGATGACCGGACCGAGCGGTGCGAACGTATCGAAGCCCTTGGCGCGGGTGAACTGCACGTCAAGGCGCTGGAGATCGCGCGCGGTGACGTCGTTCATGCAGGTGTAGCCGAGCACGTAGCGGCGCGCGTCCTCTTCCTCGACGTTCTTCGCCGTGCGCGCGATCACGATCGCCAATTCGCCTTCGTAATCGAGGCGACGGGTCTGCGACGGATAGACAATTCTGTCCTGCGGCCCTATCACCGCGGTTGACGGCTTGATGAAAAGCATCGGCTCGGCCGGCAATTCGCGTCCCATCTCTTTTGCATGGTCGCGATAGTTGACTCCGACCGCGACGATTTTGCCGGGACTGACCGGCGCGAGAAGGCGCGCGGCTGACAGCGCGATCGGCCGCGCTCCGGCTACCGGTTTCAACGCGTCGAGCGGTCCGTCGAGTTCGACGATATTGTCGCCGTCGAGGGCGCCGATACGATCGCGCTCCTGGTAACGGAAACGAATTATCTTCATCTTTGATTCCGGTGTTCTTCGAGTTGGCTCCCGATCCGTCAAGCTCCGCGCCAAACCGCGTCGCGAATCGAAGCGAGCTTGCCGCAGTCTGCCAAAGCTCCTAGCATCTGTAAATTACGGGCGCGCAACCGCAGAATCGCGAGCGTGCGCGCTTTTTCACAGGCTGCCCGGCTGATGGACAACCCGAAGATAAGATCGGTCGAAGCTTTTCCCGTCGAGCAGAACGATCAGGCCTACATATGCCTGCGCGATCCGTCCGGGCTTGCCCCCGATCCGATCATGCTCGGGATGGGTGCGTACTTTATCGTGACGCTCTTCGACGGCGACAACGATCTGCGCGCCATCCGCGCCGCCTTCATCCGCCGCTTCGGGCAGATTCTTCCGGTCGAAAACCTGAGCGAACTTATCACGACGCTGGACCAAGCCTATTTTCTCGATTCGCCCCGATTTCGCGAGCGAGTTCGCCAGGTGCGCGAGGAATTCCATGCAAGCCCGGTCCGTCCGGCCGCGCTTGCGGGGCTGTGCTATCCGAGCGAGCCGTCCGCGCTCAAGCGCGAGATCGAGGGCTACTTCGCCGCGCCCGAAGGGCCGGGCACGGCAGCGGCGAAAGCCCGCGACCATTCGCTCAAAGGACTTATCGCGCCGCATATCGATCCGCGCCGCGGCGCCGCCGCGTACGCACACGCCTACGGCGAGCTGAAAGCGCATCGCGCGCCCGAACTCGTCATTATCCTGGGGACGTCGCATTACGGCGGCGGGCCCGAACTGTTCAGCGCGACACTCAAGGATTACGCGACGCCGCTCGGCGTTGCGCCGACCGACGGCGGATTCGTCGAGCGTCTCTCGCGTCGATACCAGGGCGGCGATCTTTTCGCCGACGAGCTGCTCCATCGCAACGAGCATTCGATCGAATTCCAGGCGCTGTTCCTCAGATGGGCTCTCGGCCGGCACGAATTCAGCATCGTGCCGATACTGGTCAGCTCGTTCCATGAGATGGTTGCGAAGGGCGTTGCGCCCGCTGAGGACAAGCGCGTGGGGTCCTTTATCGAGGCGCTCAGGAGCGAAATCGAGGCCGAGAAGCGCAGCGTGCTGATCGTTGCGGGCGTTGACTTCGCCCACGTCGGGCGCAAATTCGGCGACGAGTTCACGGTCGATGAAACGGTTGCGGAGCGGGTGCGGCGCGAGGATGAGGGGCTTATCGATTTCATCACCCGCGGCGATCCCGAAGGCTTCTTCGCCGACATCGTGAAAGATCGCGACGCGCGCCGAATCTGCGGGCTTGCCCCGATGTACACGCAGCTCGAACTTCTCAAGGGAAGGCCCGGGCGCCTGCTCAAGTACGGAATCGCGATGGAACCAGACACGGGATCGGCGGTTTCATTCGCGAGTCTCGCGATCGATTGAGCCCTCGCGGGTTAGCGGGCCGCGCCCGCCCCGCAGCGTCAACGCACGCGCTAAGGTGCCTCGCCGCCCGAGGTTAGAAGCGCGAAGATCGGAGCGCTCTTCGATGGAGACGATCCAACTGGCCTTTCCTCTCGAATACGGCGCAAAAGGTACGGACGATGACCCGGCGAATCCTCTCTCCCGCGCGTTGGACACCGTGCTGCGAGACGGAAAACCGATAGACAGACTGGCGCACTGCTACCTAGTGGAGGAGCTCACCACGCCGGGCCACACCGCCTGCCGCTGGTTCGGCATCTTCGTGCTTTCCGCCGCCGGGCGCGTGATTTTCTTCCCGGGATACACGCGCACGTACGAAAAAGTCTTAGTGTTCTACGGCAGCGAACCGCACTCCCATGAGTTTCATCCTGACCACCTAACGCTCGAGAAGAATCGCCGTTCCATGCACCTGACAAGCGCCAAGCCCAGACGCCACTCCGTGTCGTATCGCACTGCATCACTCGGGGACGGACGATGTCTGTGGTTCGGCCTCAGCGCGGAGCCGAAGGAGCTAAGGGAAGCGAAGGCCCAAACGATAGCGGTAGCCGACTGCCCGGACGGCGACGCCCGACGCCGCGCTGAGTCGTTCGTGAAGGCAAGAGACGGGCAGATCTTCCAAGCCTTGTCGCTTAACCCGAGTTTGCGGCCAAGGCATCCGGGGTTTCTACACGTCGCAGTAATCGTCGGTCCCGTTGGATTCCCCGACTACAACGGGGACCAGTTGGGATTTCCGTACGGGTCGCCGCTTCTGGCCGAGAAGCCACCGCGGCTAAAGACCCTCCCACCCCTGCCACTGCGTTCACATCGGATCACTCTGGGGACCGTGGACCTGCAGATCGTTTGCGCTTGGCTACCTGGGCGGTTCAAGTCCAATTGCGGGATTCACTTCACAGGCCAAGCCCCTTCGGAACCTTCGGTCAGGCGGCCTCGGTTGCCCTAGCGGCGGGCGTCGCTGTCAGGCGCGGGCTGCTGCTCGTGGCACTTGGCGATTTCCTCGCGCGCCGTGTCAGGATTCACCAGGGTGAAGTGCGCGCGGCCCACGATATTGCCGGGAACGATCTCTTCCCGAACGAAATACTGCTCGCCCGGTTTAGCGTCGAACTTCAGCTCGGAGGTTGCCTCAGTCGAGGCGCTGCAGGTCACCGGGCCGCTGTTCGCGTAGTACGAATAATAGCCGCCCGGCTTGAGCGACGCGCTTTGTTGCGCACAGGTCACGCGCGGGACCACCAACGAGCCGTAATAATGATAGGGCCGGTAGATATGGATCATGCTGACCGAGGGCGGCACCGGCTGGGGCTGATAGGCGCGTCCCTGCACGGTGCATCCGCCGAGAACCATCGCGAGCAGCCCGGCGGCCGCAACAATCTTCGGCTTCATCATGGTTTCCGCCCGAAGGGCGCATGACCCGAGCGCACGCCCGTCGGGATCAATGATCGCACCAGAGCCGCCTCGTATGAAGAGGGCTTCGGCCGCCGTCCGCACACGGTGCGCATCGGGCGGGCCGTGCCCGAACAGGGCGATACGGCGCTCTGTTGATCATTCAATTGATATATTGAATCATAGGGCATGGCTTCAGCGCCCGACTTGCCGACCCGGCTTTTGTTCGCGCAGTTCGCCGCGGTCGCCAAGGCCCTCGCCAACGAGCATCGCCTGATGCTGCTGCAGCTTCTCGCCCAGGGCGAGCGCAGCGTCGAGACGCTCGCCGAGCTGTCGGGACTGAGCGTCGCCAACGCCTCGCAGCATCTCCAGCATCTGCGCCGCATCGGGATGGTGACCGCGCGCCGCGAGGGCAAACGCATTCTGTATCGCCTCGCCGACGACGTCGTCGTGGCCCTGCTGAGTTCGCTCCGGCAGGTCGCCGAGCGCAACGTCGCCGAGGTGCAGCGGCTGCTCGACGGCTATTTCCGCGAACGCGATTCGCTGGAACCGGTCGGGTCCGAGGAACTTCAGAAACGCATGCGGCGCGGGGCGGTAACCCTTATCGACGTGCGTCCCGAGGAAGAGTTCACGGCCGGCCATATAGCGGGGGCAGTCAGCGTTCCGCTCGAGCAACTGAAGCGCCGGCTCCGCGAGATTCCTCCGCGCCGCGAAATAGTCGCGTACTGCCGCGGGCCGTACTGCCTGATGGCCTACGAGGCGGTCTCGGAACTCCGCCGCCGCGGTTTCAAGGCGCGGCGCCTGAAGGACGGTTATCCGGAATGGAAAAGCGCGGGCCTGCCGGTCGAGGATTCGTGAGAATGGGCGCCGTTCGGGCTCTTGCGGATTGTTTTGCGCGCGCGTGGCTTCGGCCGCAACCTTTACCGTTGTGCGGTTGACGCTGCCGGGGGGATTCAGGATTGGTGGACGCACCTGGACTCGAACCAGGGACCTCTTGCATGTGAGGCAAGCGCTCTAACCGGGCTGAGCTATGCGTCCACCGGAAGAACGAATTATCGCGCCGCGCGCGCGGCGCCGCAAGATCCCCGGGCGGCTCGTTTTTGTGGAAAGTTGTGTGACGTCGATGGCAAAATTATTCCTGTCCGTGCCACTCCGGAGCGCCGTTCCCGGCGCTCCGCTTAACCGACCTGCTTAATCAAATGCGCTACGGCTTCGTAATCGACCAGAACCGGTGTATCGGGTGCCACGCCTGCACGGTCGCGTGCAAGGAAGAGCACGACGTTCCGGTGGGCGTCTTCCGCACCTGGGTCAAGTACATAGAGAAGGGAGAGTTTCCCAACACAAGCCGGCACTTCGGGGTGATGCGATGCAATCATTGCGAAGCCGCGCCGTGTATTGAGATCTGCCCCACGCGCGCGCTGTACAAACGGTCCGACGGGATCGTGGATTTCGACAACAGCCGATGTATCGGCTGCAAGTCGTGTATGCAGGCCTGCCCGTACGACGCGCTCTATATCGATCCGCGCTCGAACACCGCGGCCAAGTGCAACTTCTGCGCGCATCGCGTGGAACAAAATTTGGAGCCCGCTTGCGTTATCGTATGCCCGACCCGCGCGATCATCGCCGGCGATCTGGATGAACCGGCAAGCTCGGTCAGCCGAATCGTCGCGACGCAGAAAGTCAGCGCGCGCAAGCCGCACAAGGGCACGCATCCCAAGCTCTTTTACGTCGGAATCGACGGCGACCTTATCGAGCCGGGCGCGGTCTCGCGTCCCGAGAGCTACTTCTGGAGCGAAAAGCGCGCCGTGCCGGGGGCATCCGCGCCGCTTGCGGCGGACAGCGGTTCGGTCGCGCCGCCGCGCGCGCGAGAGGTCTACGACGTCGCGCATCCCGCGCCGTGGGGATGGAAAATCGCCGCCTATCTATGGACGAAATCGATCGCCGCAGGCGTCCTGATCGTCGCCGCGTTTCTCGGCGCGCTCGGCTTCGGTGCGGACAAGCCCCTGTTCGCGATTGCGAGCCCGGCGGTCGCACTGGTGTTCCTCGGAATCACGGCGTTTCTTCTCGTGATCGATTTGAAGCGTCCCGACCGGTTTCATTACCTGCTCTTCAAGGGAAATCCGAGTTCCTGGCTGGTCATCGGCGGCTACATCCTGACGGCGTGCGGCGGACTGGCGGCGCTATGGCTCGGCTCGGGCCTGTTTCTCGGCCGGCCGCGGCTCGCGCTCACGGCCGCAACCGGAATCGTGGCGATCGGATGCGCCTGCTACACGGCGTTCCTGTTCGCGCAGGCCAAGGCGCGCGATCTGTGGCAGAGCCCGCTCTTCTTCTGGCATCTGCTGGTTCAGGCTCTCGCTGCCGGCGCCGCGGCGATCATCCTGCTCGGGGCGGCCTTCGGCGCGGACCGAAAGCTCCAACTCACCGCCGGCGCCCTGCTAGCCGCGTCGCTCGCGGTGGGACTCGGGATGATACTCGCTGAAGTCGCGCTGCCGCACGTGAGCGAGGACGTGAAACGCGCAATCCGGATGCTCACCGCGGGCGCGCTCTCGGTGCGCTTCTGGACGGGCGCGGTCGTGCTCGGCGGGCTCGTGCCGATCATATTGGTGCTGTTCAGTGCCGGAGGTGTCGCGCTGAATATCCTTGCCGCGATACTTGCGCTCGCCGGTCTCTGGGTTTTCGAGGACTTGTGGGTCAAGGCGGGCCAGTCGGTCCCGCTGAGTTAGAACTTGCGATGAACGATCAAGATCAACCGCTTAATCCCGCCGCTCAGGATCTCGAACCGCCCGCGGGTGGACTGGCGAGCTTTCCGCCGGCCGAGAAGTGGGACGACTGGACCGAGTACGATCCCGCCGCATGGCCGCGCAAAGTCGAGCGCCATTACAGCCTCGTGCCGACCATCTGCTTCAACTGCGAATCCGGATGCGGCCTTCTCGCCTATATCGACAAGTCCACCGGCAAAATCCGCAAGTTCGAGGGCAACCCGGCCCATCCGGGAAGCCGCGGGCGCAACTGCGCGAAGGGTCCGGCGACTCTCAACCAGGTCAACGATCCGGAACGGATCCGCTATCCGCTCAAGCGCATCGGCGCGCGCGGCGAGGGCAAATGGGAGCGCGTGTCGTGGGACGAGGCGCTCGACGACCTGGCCGCGCGGATTCGCGCCGCGCTCACCGAGGGACGGCGCACC
>JAKAVX010000136.1 GCA_021827465.1 Deltaproteobacteria bacterium
CCGCGCCCGTCGCGCCGTGTCCGGTGCGCAGCAGGAGCCCGCCGTCGGCCCGGATTCCCGCGCCGGTCACGTAACCCGCTTCCGAGGAAGCGAGAAACAGCGCGACCCGCGCCATGTCCTCGGGCTGACCCAGGCGCTTGAGCGCGGTCTTTTTCTCCCAGACTTTGCGGATTTCGTCCTTGTCGAAGTTGGCCCGCGTCATCCCGGTGTAAATCGGTCCGGGCATGATGTAGTTCGCGCGGATCCCGTATCTTCCGTACTCGAGCGCAACTGTGCGCGTCAGACCTGCGACTCCCGCCTTCGACGAGCAATACGCGGCAAGCCCGTAGTCCGTCGCTTCGGCCATCACGGAAGCGACGTTGACGATACTGCCGCCGCCCGCCTTGATCATCGCGGGCAGCGCGGCCTTTATCAGCATGAACTGCGCGCGCACGTTGACGTTATGCACCCGGTCCCATTCCGCCAGCGGCAGTTCGCCGGTAAGCGCGTTGGTGCCGGTGCCCGCGTTGTTCATCACGATCGTGAGCTTGCCGAAGCGCTCGATCGCAAGGCGCACGAGTTCGGGCGCGGTCTCCTCGCGGCTCACGTCGGCGGCGATCGCGACGCTCTCGGCGCCCTGCTTTTCAAGCAGCCGCTGGGTTTCGTTGGTCGGTTCGGACGCGCGGTCGCAGTGGACGATCCGCGCTCCTTCGGCTGCGAACAGAAGCGCGCTCGCGCGTCCGATTCCCGATCCCGCTCCGGTTACGATTGCCACCTGTCCTTGCAGTCTCGCCATCTCGCACTATCCTCCGGACCCGCCCGGTCCGACACGCGCGCCTTGCGCGAGTCATTGCCGCGCGGCCCTTGAAACCTACTGCCGCGTCGATGCCGCCGCAAACTCGCGCACGGCAAAAAGCGCAACGCGCCGCGCTTCGTCATCCCCGGCCCGAGGCGCTAGGATTAAACCATGGACTCAGGACACGGGCGTCACGGTCATCATCACGGACACGATCGTCACGGCGCGAAGCAGCCGGAGCGCTTCGACCCGGCGCGCGCGGCGCTGCTCGACGATCCGAAGCGGCTCGAATATATGCCGCCCGCGAAGCTCTTCGAGCTTCTCGACGCGCCCAAGGGCGGAATCGTCGTCGATTTCGGAACCGGCACGGGAGCTTTCGCAATCCCGCTCGCCGAGCAGCGTTCCGACCTGACAGTCGTTGCGCTCGACGAGCAGCCCGAGATGCTCAAGATGCTGCGCGCCAAGCCCGCCGCAGCGAAACTTTCGAATCTGAAGCCGGTGCTGAACGAGGAAGCGCGGCTATATGCCGGCAAGGCCGATCGGATTCTCGCGATCAACGTGCTCCACGAGCTTGGCGACGACGCGATGAAGGAGATCGCTGGCCTGATGAAGCCCGGCGGCGCGATCCTGTTCGTCGATTGGAACAGCGACGTCGAGCGTCCCGTTGGTCCGCCGAGAGACCATACCTACGGCACCGCCGAAGCGGTTCGCCGCGTCGAGAGCTTCGGGCTTCGCGCCGAGATCTTCGCGCCGCTTCCGTATCATTACGTAATTCGCGCCAAATGGGCGTGAACGACCGCTGAGAGATACCGCGATGGACGAAAGAATCCTTGAGAAACTGAAAGCGCTTGACGCGGCCGTCGCCCGCTACGTCAGGCCCGATACGTTCCCGCTCGCGATCCGGATGCTCGCGCGGGGCGAAGCGGTTCCCGAAGGCGTTCGCGTTCCGAGCGCCAACTTCAAGGAGAACTGGATCGTATGCCAGACGATCGGCGTGGCGCGGCGCTACGGATGGTCGCTTGCGGTTGGCAAGGAGGACGTCATCTGTCCGCTCTCCGCGATCGCGTTCGGCTTCCGAAAGCCGAACGGCGCCTACCTGAAGGGATTTGCTTCGGCCGGGATGTATTGCGAGGACGAAAAAGCCGCGACTCGGCTCGAAGCGGGAACCTGGCGCTTTGAGCCCGGCTCCTACGATTACGTATGCGTCGCGCCGCTCGGACGGGCCAACTTCGAGCCGCACATCGTCGCGGTTTACGGCAACAGCGCGCAGGTGATGCGCCTCGTGAACTCCGCCCTCTACAAGCGCGGCGGACGGATCGAGAGTACCACGGGCGGGCGGCTCGACTGCGCGGAAATCGTGATCCAGACGATGAAGACCCACGCGCCCAAGGTCATCCTGCCGTGCAACGGCGACCGCGTGTTCGGGATGGCGCAGGATACGGAGATGGTGTTCGCGATGCCGTGGGCGTCAGCCGACGAGCTTCTCGAGGGCCTGGAAGGAACGCAGAAGGGCGGAGTGCGCTATCCGATTCCGGTTGCGATGCGCGGGACGGTCACGATGCCGAAGCACTACCAGGAACTCCTGCACATGCTCGACGAGGAAGAGAAGAAGGGCTGAGCGGGGCCGGGATCGCATCGCCACGCGTGCGACGGGCGAGCGTCCCTCGCGAATCCGGTCGCTTCTCTTGCTGGGAATCTTTTCGGCGGATGGTGGCGGCGGTAGGACTCGAACCTACAACTCCGCGGATATGAGCCGCGTGCTCTAACCGTTTGAGCTACGCCGCCATCGAGCGTTCAAGACTACCCGTAGCTATGGCGCGGAGAAAGAGGGTCAGGACAGTTCCAGGCGCCGCGCCTTTACACCCGAGCTTCCGCGCGAAACCTGGTACACCAGCCCTTCGTTGAATTCGAGGCAGGTGAGTTTGCCGCCGTAGACCAGTCCGGTATCGATTCCGATCTTGTACGGCACGTCGATCAACGTGTCCCGCATCGGTGTGTGGCCGAATACCACCGTCGCGCCGGCGCGATGCGGACGGAAGATGAACTCCTGGCGTATCCAGAGCAGATCTTCCGCTTCCTGCTCCTGCAACTGGCGGCTCGGCAGGATTCCCGCGTGGACGAAGAAGTAGGGCGGACGCAGATAGCTGAGCGCAAGGCCGCGCAGGAACTCGATATGCGGCCCGGGGAGTTGCTCGACGGCGTGCTCCACTTCCGATTCCCGCACCCCGTAGCTGTCGAGCGTCGCCGCGCCGCCGTTGAACAGGAACGACTCCCCGTATCGGCCCTGAAATCCGAGGAACGACAGCATCATGTCCTCGTGATTGCCCTTGAGGCATACGACTTCGGGACCGTTCTGCTGGAGGTCGAGCACGATGTCGATCACGCCGCGCGATGACGGGCCGCGATCCACGTAATCGCCGACGAATATTACCGTGTCGCTCGCGCCCGGCTCGATCTTGCGCAGCATCGCGGCCAGCTCGTCGGGACATCCGTGGATGTCTCCGATTGCGAACAGGCGCCCGCCCCCGGGACCGCGCGTGCGCCGCGAGGCCGAAGCAGCGTCGTTAGTCGGAGTTGTTGTACGCGGCAAGCAACTCTCCGAGCGCCGCGGGATTTTCGAGCAGCCTGCGCGCAGCGCTGTAAGGATTCACCCGTCCATTACGCACGCCCGCAACCAACTCCTCCGCGCCGCCCGTACGCAGCGACCGCGACGCGCGCTGTTCCAGCTCGCCGCTGACCACCTCGATAAGTTCGTGAGTGCGGCGATTAGCTTCGCGCACCGGGTCGCGATGGGCGTCGAGGTACTCTTCATGCTTGGCGACCATCTCGACGAGCTTGTCGACACCCTTGTCCGCCGAAGCCTGGGTCATCACGACCGGCGGTCTCCATCCGTTGGACGGGCGCAGATGCACGTTCAATTCGAGTTCCGCCTTGATCCGGTCGGCACCCTCGCGGTCAGCCTTGTTAACGACGAAGATGTCGGCGATTTCGTTGAGCCCGGCCTTCATCACCTGCACCGCGTCGCCGCCCTCGGGAACCGTCACGACCACGGTGGTGTCGGCAAGGTCCATGATTGCAAGCTCGGTCTGCCCGACGCCGACCGTCTCGATAATGATGATGTCGTGGCCGAAAGCGTCGAGCAGCTTGACGATCTCGCGCGTGGCGCGGCTAAGCCCGCCGTGGCTTCCGCGTGAGGAGATGCTTCGGATATAGACGCCGGGGTCGCGGTAATGGTCCGTCATGCGGACCCGGTCGCCCAGCACCGCGCCGCCCGAAAACGGGCTCGACGGGTCGATCGCGAGAACCGCGACCCGCTTCTGCTGCGTGCGATACTTCGCGATCAGCACATTTACCAGCGTGGATTTGCCGGCCCCAGGGGGTCCGGTGATCCCGATAGTATGGGCGTGGCCGGTTTTCTCATAAATGCGCTCGATAACCGCGTTGCGCTCGGGCGCGCGATTTTCAACCAGAGTTATCAGCCGTGCCAGAGCGCGCTGATCGTCTTCCTCGAAGCGCTTTAGCAGTGCTTCGAGCCGAGGGCTTATCGGCGCCGTATCGGCGCCAACCAGGCCCGTATTTTCCACGGAATCAGCCTTCATAACCGTCGGGAATATGATGATAGCGGCTTGGGTTCAGACGGCGCAACCAAGGCTTTCCTTAGTCGTCCTGTACGGATGGATTGTGTTCAGCCGCCGGGGTTCCTATGCTTTCGCTAAGGATGAAACTGCCCGACATCTACCGCGATTGGCGCGTTGTGGCCGGTCTTGCGCTCATATTTCTGGGCGCCGGGAACTGGTGGGTGGGACTCTCCAAGGCGCGCGACTCGAGCCAGATAATCGCGCAGGCCGCCAACGTGGTTCCCAGCACCGATTACCGCAGCTTCGACGAAATCGAGGCGGGAGACGGCGGAGCGGTCCTTCAGCCGCTCAATACCCAGGGCGAACGGGTCTCCTACGCGCGTGCGCGCATGGACTTCTATCACGTCACCTTTCTGACCGGGCAGGTGATGATGATCGTCGGGCTTCTGCTCGTGCTTTTCGGCTTTATCGCGATAATCCGAAACGACACCTGGCGGGCGCTCAGGAGTATCTCCACCGAATCGGGCAAACGTCGCGAGGACTGACACGGCGCGAGCCTACGATGGTCAAGCTGCTCGCCGAAACCGCTCCGGCCAAGATCAATCTGTTTCTGCGCGTGATCGGACGCCGCTCCGACGGATACCACGAGATGGATTCTATTTTCGTGCCGATATCGCTCGCGGACCGGGTGCGAATCGAGGTGCGTCCGTCGCAGTCGCCTGCGGTTTCGCTCAGATGCGCGGTCGCCTCGATCGCCGACTCGAAGACCAATCTTGCCACGCGGGCGGCGCGCGCCTTCATGCATGAGTTCGGCGTCACGGGCGAGGTCCAGATCGATCTCGACAAGGCGATCCCGATGGGTGCCGGGCTGGGCGGCGGCTCCAGCGACGCGGGCGCGGTGCTCAGGATGATGGCGGCGTTGTTCGGGGTCGATGCGCGCGGGCGGATGGAGGCGGTTGCGGTTTCGCTCGGCGCCGACGTGCCCTTCTTTCTCGATCCGCGTCCGTCGCGGGTCGGCGGAATCGGCGAGATTATCGCCCCGCTCCAAGGTTTTCCCACGCTTTATCTGGTGATCGCGGTGCCTCCCGTCGAGGTTCCGACCGGGCCGATCTTCAAGGCGCTCAAGCCCGCGCAGTGGAGCGGCCCCGCGCCCGAGGACGATTTCCGCGCGATCCTGGCAGGGCGGATTTCCGCGTCCTCGCTGGTAAATGACCTCGCCCCGGTCGCGATCGAGCGTTATCCGGAGATCGGCCAATTGAAAGCGATACTTGAGGAGTCGGGAGCGCGGGCGGCCGCGATGACGGGCAGCGGCGGCGCGGTTTTCGGCGTCTTCGAGAGCGCAAAAGCGGCTGTCGAGGGCGCGGAATCGATGCGCTCGCGCGCCCCCGCCGCACGGGTCTTCCCGGTCCGTTCGCTGCCGTGACCGGTGACAGGCTGGCGTTGCTCGGCGGAACGAGGTTTCGCGAGGTCCGGGCCGCTCATGACGGAATGCCTGATTGACAGCCTTAATCACCGCCACTAACATCCGAATGCCCCTTCCCACGACGAGGAATTCGTGAGTAATTCCCGGCTTGAACGTTGCGGGCATTTTCAGGTCTGGCGTCGCAGGCAAGGCGCATCACCCTGTGAATCAAAGGTGCGGCAGAGCGGGTCGACGACTCCCGTTCGGCGTCGATATTAGGTAGCATCAGCGTCGCGGCACGGGGTCGACCGTGTCCGGCAGAGTTCAAGATGCTGGGCGGTCGCCAAGCTGGTAAGGCACCAGGCTTTGGACCTGGCATTCGAAGGTTCGAATCCTTCCCGCCCAGCCATGAGCGGGCATTGAGTTGACCTCGTTTTGCGGGGCCTCGGCGGAGAGCAGAGAGATGTCGGAGCGAGCCAAAGACGAACTCGAGATATTCACGGGCAATTCCAACCCTGCCCTGGCGCGGGAAGTCTGTGAGCATCTCAACGTGCGTCTCGGCGAAGCCGAGGTCGGCCGTTTTCCCGACGGCGAAGTGATGGTCGAGGTGCGGGAAAACGTCCGCGGCGGCGATTGCTTTGTGCTCCAATCGGTCTGCACGCCCCCGAACGAAAACCTGATGGAGCTTCTGCTGCTGATCGACGCGCTGAGGCGCGCCTCGGCCAAGCGTATCACGGCGGTGGTGCCGTACTTCGGCTATTCGCGCCAGGATCGCAAGGTTGCGCCGCGCGTGCCGATAAGTGCGAAGCTGGTGGCGGATCTGATCACGACTTCGGGCGCCGCGCGTGTGCTCACGGTCGACCTGCACGCGGGACAGATCCAGGGCTTCTTCAACATCCCGGTGGATAATCTGTACGCGATGCCGGTGCTGATTCAGTACCTGCGCAGGCGTGTCGAGGGCCAGAAAATTTCAGTCGTCTCGCCCGACGCAGGAGGCGTGGAGCGCGCGCGCGCGTTCGCCCGGCGCCTCAACGCCGACCTGGCGATTATCGACAAGCGCCGCCGGCGCGCCAGCGAAGTCGCGGAGATGAGGCTGGTTGGCGAGGTCAAGGACACGGTCGCGGTCCTGGTGGACGACATGATCGACACCGCCGGGACGATTACCGAGGCCGC
>JAKAVX010000137.1 GCA_021827465.1 Deltaproteobacteria bacterium
GAAGTTGAGCAGGACAACTTTGCCGCGATAGCCTCTGAGATCCACCTCCCTTCGCTCCAGATCCGGGCGGGAAAAGTTCGGAGCAGTACGGCCGACCGCCAGCGATGGATCGCCTGCGCTAGCGGCGGGAGGTCTGTGCAAAGCGGAGAGAAGCGCTGCGATCATCAGAAGAAGAGTGATTTGCTGTGCGTTGTGTGTTGAGCGCGATGCGTTGGATTCTTTGTTCACTAGCGGCCTTTCGCGACTGGGTATCCTTCGGCCACCCAATTTGTACCGAAATTATTAGATAGATACAGGACCTTAACGTCTGTGAAGCCCAGAGAAATCAACTGCTGATATGCACGGCGAATATTCGGGCATTTGTTCCAAGGACAGCACCCGCAATAGATAATTACAAAGCGACTGCGCTCCAAGCCCTTCACGCGTTCTCGGAGTGCCTGGAGTCCTGAGTCCTCTCCTGCGGCACCTACGTACTCCGATCCAGGAATGTGCGCTTGGGCGTAGAAAACGCGCGAGCCGACCTGGAGGATCAGCGGTCTGTCCCCGTTCGAGGAGCGCAAAATCTGCATGACTTGCGCGGGCTGCAGCAACTGCGCTTCCGGAATTGCGGTTTCCGCGGGAGGCGGTAAGGCCGCTTGCTGCGCTGGGCTCGTCTGCTGTGCATGCGTCTTGGCGCAGAGTGCGCAAGACAGTGTCAGCAAACATGCGGTTAGGGCATATCGAAGGCAATAGGTTTTCATAAGGCAAGGTATACTTCCTTGGAGTCCGATGATCGAGGCTTTCCTGAGCCGACGAACGAACGTGAATGTTTCTGATGGCGAAGCCATGTATGACCACAATTATCTCGACTCTACCCCTGCAGGTTACCTTGGTGACAGCGCGCCAGTCTCTTGGAAAGATCCCGATGAGACAACTGAAACCGTACCTCGCATTTTCGCGGTTCACTTCGTTCGAGCCGCTCTGTCGATGAGACCAGAACCATTAGTCTCGAAAACGTAATGCGGCGCATTCGGCGCCGCATAGATCAGCATTCTGCCGCCCGTGTCCGGAAAGGGAATCGCCTCGGTTGGTTGACCCAGAGCCGCGTGAAGCTCGCCTTCGGATCTTCCAATCCACTGTTCGGCGCCACGTTGGTCCAATGGCTCTGCGTGACCAATGGCGCAGCCGCCAACGTGAATAGCCGCCCAGACCACGATCGCGAGGAGTGAGCCAGAAGCGCAGCGGCAATCAGCTCCCTGCGTGATTTCCTTCGGAGGCGCGGCTGCGTCTGATGACTTGCGGTGTCCACAGGATTTCAGAAATTCATCTTCAGCCAACGGACCAAGGACGACTGGCCGGAAACGCGCGGCGCTTCTATCCAGCCGGAACCGCTGTCGGAAAGGGCGCTTACAGGAAGCTGTTGGATCGAAAAAGGACCTGGACGGTACCCGGCCTCGACCATCAATTGCTTGATCTCCGAGGGTGGCACGCTTACTCCCGGCTCAAAGTCGAGAATCATCAAGGAATCGCGCAGGTTGAACTTGTACCGCGCCAGCCCTTGAGTTTGGTACAGCCTGGCCTGCATGTTGAAGAAACCGCTGAGCGAAAATACGCCCAGAACATGGACGGTGACCCGCATAAAACTTCGAGGCTCGACGCCATTTCGAGGTTCTGTCGTGTTTGGCGTCACCACCGCGTCAGAAGAGGGCCCTGAAGTGGCGCTGCTGGCGGGCGCCGGAGGCAGGAGCAACACAAGCGGAAGCATCAAAGCAACCGCAAGAGCCAGTCGCCGGAGTGGGTGGCGATCGCAGAAGTCGAGCTGTTCTGTTATCGATTGGAGCATGGGAGACATGCGCTCGCTATTGACGCCATGACGGCATCGCGAAGTAGTACTCGAAAAAAGCTATGACTCCGACATCTTCGGTAACCTGCCGGCCGTAGAGATGCTGGATCAACGGCACTTCGGCTACCGCTCCCACCTCCCAGTCAAGCGTCGCCCACTCGGGTCCGGCGTCGACCAGCCACGAGAGACAGCCACTCGAATTGTCCGTGTGGCCCGCGACGCGGCTTCTCTGGTCCCAGATGAGATTGCTTTCGATGGTGAACCAGATCTCGCGCGCGGGAAGTTCTGAACGAATGGTCCACGGGTCGAGCAGATGCTCGTACTGGATGTCGGTCCGGGCTTCATCGCCGAGCGCGAAGCCGTGTGAAGCGGGGGGGGTGTAACGATAAGTGGCGTCCCAACTGATGCCGTGATACTTCGTGTAGTAACTCTCAGTGAGCCCGACAAAGGGGTCAACCGACCCGGAACCGCTCTGAAGCCCGCCGGGAAGCGTTCCCAAGTGATCTGACTTGTTGTAGAAGCCGGTCGGCAGGTAGGCGCCGAGGACCGGCGCGATCCGAAACGTGGTGAGCGCGGTGTCAACATCGATGAGCGTATAGCGCCCGAACAGAAGCGTGTCGCCGAACCCGCTGGAGCTGCGCGTGACACGCCCCTCAGCTGTGTCTTCACGTTCGAACGCGACCCCCTGGTTCACGGTTAAGAACAACGCCAGCTTGCCGGTCACCCCATATAGGAAGGTAGTCGGAAACTGAAGATTGAGGAGGTTGCGGTTGAGCGCGCTGCTGTCGCCGGTGCTTAGCATGGGATTGACGTTGAAACGAGTTATGAGCTGGTCCTGGGAGACCGGCAGGGCCGTGATGAAAGTCACGGGCGACGCCGAAGCGTCAGTGACGTCGAGCATCATGACGCTTGCGAAGACAAAGAGAATAGACAATCGCCGTTTCAGACGTATACCTTTTTTGACAACAGGAACCATCAGAAAGTACCGCGTTCATAAACGGACAGATCGCCGGACCGCACTTCCGCCGGTGTCGTTGTGTCGAAGGGCCGGGGAAGGATTGCGTGTCGTGCGGACGAAACTATTTACACTCTCGCGACCTTCCGAAAAGCCGGTCCCACCATGACACGGTGGACCGCTTGGTCCAGCGTCCGTTCTCTTCAACCCAGTAATACCGCGACTCGCCGTTTACCTTGTGTACCGAGACGTCGGTGGAGTGAAGCCCGGAGGGCGTTTGCTTCATGAAAACGTCGATGTCGTAAAGCCGGCCGGTGCGGCTCCTGAAATCGGCGCAGGCAAAATAGACTCCGTTGCCAAGCCCTGCGAGGTGGTTGTTCATCACCTGCACGAGGCTTAGATGGAGTTCCCTTCGCGCGACCGGGTCGTACACGCCGAAATAGCCGTGGTCCTTGGCGGCCCGGCTATCGATGTAGTTGCGCACCGCTTGGGCGAGCGCCTTGCCGCTCAGTGCCGAATCTGACGATGCTCCTGGGCTCGGCGCCGCACTGGGATGCTCCGTCGGCTGACCGGCCGCCGCTGGCTGCGGATGATCGTGGCGAGAGCATCCACCGACAGCCGCGATCAGCAAAACCAATCCCGAAAGCGTGATCCAATTTCTGCCAGTGATCAACATTGTTCGTTCTCCCTAAGATCGTAGCTGGGTGCGGCGCATTTTCTTTGGCGCTGCTCGCACAGGGAGGCACCCAAAAGTAACGCGAAGCCCGACAACTCGCCGATCCTGCTGTATGATCCGTGCATTACCCAGGCGATCAGCGACGCTCCGTCGACCGCAAGTGCCAGCGGTCCAGTCGTGCCGTTGCGTGCGGCATTGGACGCGACCAACAGCCCACTCACCAAGGCAAGTGCGACAATCACGGCCGCCGAGACGTGTAGGTTAAGCGTAAGCGAGACGCCCAAAAGTGACAGCGCGCCGGTGAGGGCGAGTGTGCCATAGCAGGCGAGCATCGAAAGGACGGCCAACCCTAAGCTTGGCGCTCTATCGATCGCTCTCACCGTCTTGGCATTTCCTTTAATTTCACCTCGTTAAGAGCGCCGGCGCAGGATGCGTCCCGACCGCCGGGCGGTTCGCTTGCTCTCACCGCGCAGGGCCCGGTCTTCGACGGGCAGCCCCGCTGCCCGCCACTCTCCCACTCCGTCCTCCAGGCGCAACGTCGCGATGCCGCTGCGGCCCAGCCTGGTTACGGCCTCGACTGCCATCACGCAGTAGGGACCACGACAGTATGCGACCACTTCTTTACTGCGCGGCAGATCCTTGGCCCATCGCTCAAGCTGGGCGACTGGAACGGAGACCGCGCCGGAAATGTGGGCGTACTCGAATTCTTCACGCGGTCGAACGTCAATGAGCACCACGGAGCCGTCACGTAGCCGGCGGGCAAGTTCAAACCGGTCGATCGCCTCACACTCAGTCCTGCGCTCCAGATAAGCCTCGACCGCCTCGTGGAGCTCGGTAAGGCGCACCTCGGCAAGCCTGCGCAGCGAGCGCCAAAAGACCCCGACCTCCTCATTGGCGAGGCGATAGAAAACCCGCTGTCCGTCCCGGCGATTCTCGATCAGGCGCGCCGCATGAAGGATCTGTAAGTGCCGCGACGCGTTGGTTACCGATAGCTCTGACGCTTGCGCCAGGGCTTCGACCGATCGCTCGGCCTGGCCCAGCAGGTCAAGCAGTTCCAGGCGCGGACCACTGGCGAGCGCCTTGCCGATACGCGCGAGCTGATCGTAAATTTTCGCCTTGCCGGGGTGATTAGTTGCGTGTTCCATCGAATCTTGGAATATAATGAGTCCGCTACAAAAGCAAGCTTTACGGTGTGTTGAACTTCAGGATCATCGCGTTCGCGCGTGAGCCGGTTCCCGGACAAAGCAAAACCCGGCTGATCGGTGCACTCGGCCCAGACCGCTGCGGCACTCGCCGATGCATTCATCCGCGATGCGCTCGCAAAGGCAAGACGGCTCGCGCCAAAGGAGCTGATTATCGCCGAAAGCGCTGGCGACAATGCCCGTCGCAGTTCTTATTTTCGCGCGCTCGCGCGGGAGTTCGATGCGCGGCTGCTGGACCAGGGCTCCGGCGGCCTCGGAGAACGGATGGCGCGCGTGCTGAAGCCGTTTGCCAAGCACGGCGGAGCCATCCTGTTTGGCGCCGATATTCCTTCGCTGCCTGCCGAACTTCTGGCGCGTAGCGCCGGGTTGTTCGAGAATTGGCCCGTAGTTCTCGGTCCCGCCGTCGACGGCGGTTTATTATTTGCTCGGCTTCCGTGGCAATTTGCCTGATATGTTCACCGCCATCCCCTAGTGTCGTGTCTCGTAAATATCTATAGCGCCGCGCGGGCCGCCTTTGGCCCGAAGCCCCGCAAATTCGACCCCGCGAAAGCGGCTCAGCGCCGTCTAAGTGCGCAGCTTGTATGCGATCCACTCGGAGAAACCGATGACGAAGGAAATTGGTTGGAGAAATCAAAGGTGTCGAGCACGGGCAGGATTGTGCAGACGCGACCGGTCGCGCAGCGTCGCTGAATCCTGACGTTCGCAGCCCTTATCCCTCTATAACGGTACCCTCGCTCCTCTTGACATTGTACCTAGGTACTGGGCGTCGGATGTGTTCCGGAGGTTGCACGGAACAGGCACGACGCCAGAGATCCAAGTCCCCTGTCTGGACTGCAGAGGTCGGGGGACTTGATTCGCGCCGCTGGCGCGAATAGCTTTACCGACCAGACGGTATAGGTCAGGGGTCCTGCGGCGTAAGAGTGGCAACACGGCAAAATTCACGGAATGTGATTCTAGATGCGGCTGAAAGCGTAGTCGTCGAGCAGGGCGCTTCGAGGCTCACTCTGGATGCGGTTGCCGCCCGCGCTGGCGTGAGCAAAGGCGGCTTGCTCTACAACTTTCCAAGCAAGGATGCCCTGCTTGAGGCGATGGTGGCGCGGCTCTGCGACCATTTTGAGCAGGCGATCGCAAAGGCTAAAGAGAGCGCCGGCAGTGGCTCGACAGACGCGCTCAAGGCCTATGTGATGGCGACGCTGAGGACCGATCCAAAGCAGCATCGAGTCGCTGCCGCTCTGCTGGCCGCGGTTGCCAATGACACGAGGCTGCTCGCCCCGATGCGTGAGCATAATGAGCGATTCATGACCGAACTCGCCGCTTCCAGGTTTGACTTTGCGCAGTCGCTGGCCATTTGGCTCGCCACAGAAGGTCTGTGGCTTCTCGAACTTTTCCAGCTTTTGCCTATTGCAAGCGCTCAGCGTCGACGGCTTGGAGACGAGCTTTTACGGCTGGCCGACCAGAGAAAATTGACCACTGATCGCGATCGCGGAAACCGCAGAAGGTCCGGGTCGAAGGAGCTTCGCTCCAAGAAGCGACGAACGTAGGTCCAGGCGGAACCGATTCACAATTGGCCGAGGAGGGAAACTATGCTGTTCGTGATGGGCGACTACCTTGCGGGAATATTGACCGGCATCGTTACTGCGTTCGGGGTGCGAATGATCGTGTGGCCCGGAATGGACATGGTTATCGCCATGCTTGTCGGCATGGCTATCGGCATGCTCTTGCACATAATTCTCGGCCTGGTACTTGGACCGCCGATCCATGTTCAACGCGATGATTCCTGCCTCAATCATCGGCATGTATGGCGGGATGTTTTTCGCGATGCGCGATTCGATGGCTGCTGGATCGCGGACTCTACCAGACGCGTTGGTCGTTGGCGCGGTGTTCGGTGCGATCGTGGTTGCGGGAATCCAATTCTACGACCGCAGTCTGCGCGGCGCAGTAGTGGATTCGGGGGAGTGAGCCAGAAGGAGAACGTCATGGATGCAGTAACGCAACGGAAGTGGGACACGGCCAGCCGTGGATTCGATTTTATCAACTTCGGCGACGAAATGCGGCTTGGACGTTATAAGCGTCGGCTCTTCGAGAAGATTCGCGGCGCCACGCTAATGCTCGCAGCGGGAACCGGCAATGATTTTCGCTATTTTCCACCGCGCCAGTCGATAATCGCTATCGAAATCAGCGCGAAGATGCTCGAACGCGCGGCGAAGAAGGCTGCGGCGTATGACGGAAATTTAGATTTGCGTCAGATGGACGTGTATCAGCTGGAATT
>JAKAVX010000138.1 GCA_021827465.1 Deltaproteobacteria bacterium
AGATTCGTTACTACCTCGATTCTGAGTTCAGCAAGCGAGCGAAGATTGCAGCGCCGCGATTCTCGGATCGCATCGAGAACGAGGATTCCTTCGCGGCCCCGGCGGACGCTCGAAGTCCCGAAGAGCGAACAGAGCTGGCAGTGACAGCCGCGACCGCGCAGTCGCCGAATGGATCACGGGATAGCGAAAAATCTATAGCGGGTGAGGTTCAAATCGAGCGCGCGACGGCTATCGACGGCGATGAGAAGACCATGAGCGAGAGGTTGCTGTAATGAAACCGACCGTACGCGCGGTTGCCTGCTATATGACCGACCCCGAGGCCGACGCGTTGAAGCGCGCGGCGGCGGCCTGCAACCTCTCGCTCTCGCGCTATCTGCGACAATGCCTGCTCCATTACCAGAAGCTGATGAGCGAGCAGCCAGCGCTCGCATCTTCGGCAATCTCGATCCACCTTGCCGAAACTGAACAGCGCCTTTCGCGAAGCATCAACACACAAAGCAAGCGCATCACGAAGATTCACGAGCGGCTTCAAATTCTCCTCGCGATGATTGATCGCTTCGCACTTACCGCCCTCATCCATGCGCCGGAGGTTCCCGCCGAACTCAGAGCAGCGGCAATCGCAAGCGGCAACCGGCGCTACCACAACTGGAGGCGCGCGGTTGAAGAACTGCTCCAGGGCGGCGAGCCATCAGCGCTTGACGCATCGGACGACGGGGATGGCGAGGAAGCCGAACAGGACGAATCCCGAGAGGTGCAGCCATGAGTCTGGCAGCGATCCAATCGACGCGGCTGGATGAACGACTCCGGCGGGAGCTTGGCTCCGCCGTACTGGCCGCGCTCGACGATCCCGACGTGATCGAGATCATCCTTAATCCGGACGGAACACTCTGGCTTGAATCTCACGGCGGAGGAATGCGCCCCGCAGAAGCGAAAATGCCCGCCGTTCAGGCGGAGCGGCTCATCGGAACGGTGGCGTTCGCGCTCAACACCGTGACGAACGAGCAGCGCCCAGTCATCGAATGCGAACTGCCATTGGACGGGAGCCGCTTCACCGGCTGGCTGCCACCCGTCGTAAGTTCCCCGTCCTTCGTCATCCGAAAACACGCCCGGCTCATCTACACACTCGACGACTACCTCGCCAACGCCATCGTCGACGCCAACCAGACAGAAGAGTTTCGAGGTGCCGTTGCCAGACGCGAGAACATCGTGCTCGCCGGCGGAACCGGCTCCGGCAAGACGACGCTGGCGAACGCGCTCCTCCACGAGATGGTCAGGCTCGGAAATCGCAACGAGCGCTTCGTCATCATCGAGGACACGCTGGAGTTGCACTGCGACGCGCCGAACGTGATGCAGCTTCATACAACCGCCGCCGCAGATCTTACATTCCTAACGCGCACCACGATGCGGGCGCGTCCGGACAGGATCATCATCGGTGAAGTCCGCGGCGCGGAGGCGCTGGCGCTGCTCAAGGCCTGGAATACCGGCCATCCCGGTGGGGTTACCACCGTCCACGCCAACAGCGCTGCGGCGGCGCTGGTCAGGCTCTCAAGCCTGGTCCAGGAGGCCCACGTCCCGCCGCAACCGGAGCTTATCGCCGAGACGATCCATTTGCTGGCCTTTATCGTGCGCACGCCCGACGGCCGCCGCGTGACCGAGATGGTCCGCGTGCACGGCTACGACTCCGCGCGAGGATTCAAACTCACGCCAGTGGAGGCAAAACGATGAACCCCCAATACGTATTGCTCTATTTTCTCAGCGCCCTCGCCGCCTCCGTCACGTTCGTCAGGATCAAGGAAGAGTCCGAGGCGACCCTGTTTGACTGGATCGCGCTGGGAAGTCTCGTCCTGATTATGGCTCAGGCACTCACGCTCGCACTGAACGTCAAACCAGCACTTTGACCAAGCGTTTCACAGGAGGTGTGCAAAATGCCGCACTCGAAAATCTTCAAAAGCTCCGCGAAGTGGATCAGGTGGCTCGGGTACGCGTACGGAATCGTCACTATAGTGTGGCCGGCGCAGGCGCTCGCCACCACCGGCATCGGCGTCCTGCCGTGGGACCAGCCACTCAATACCATCCAGAACGACCTGCAGGGCACCGTGGCGCACGCCGCGACCACCATAGCGGTCATCGCGGCTGGCCTTACGTGGACGTTCAGCGAGCACGGCACCGGCGCGAGGAAAATGTCGGCGGTCGCGCTTGGTGGCGCCGGGGCGCTCGGCGCAACGCAATTGATCACGGCGCTCTTCCCTTTCGCGCCCGCGCTTTTCTAGCCAGGCGGCCCGGATCCGCGTGCATCAATGGACACCGAGGTTCAACGAACCCTGATCCATCAGGCGCTCACGAGGCCGGTCTTGCTGGGAGGCGCCGAACGGCGGCTTGCGATCCTGAACTGGCTCATAGTCGCGGCGCTTATTTTCGGCGTGGGCCTGCATCCGTACACGGTCGCGATCGCGATCATCCTGGGCACGGCGGGCCATTGGGCGCTCAGGCAGGCGGCCAAATTCGATGCTCAACTGAGCGAGGTGTACATCCGCCACCTGCATTACCAGCGGTACTATCCGCCGCGCGCCGCGGTCACCGCGCCACCCGTACCCGTTCATCCGGCAATTCCGAAACTTCGGAAGTATTAGGGGGCGGCAATGATGTTCAGAGAATTCAGAAACCTTCGGCGCAAGTCAGATCGACTTGGAGGTTTCCCAGACCTCCTCAACTACGCCGCGCTCATAGACCCCGGCGTAATTCTGTTGAAGGACGGCTCGCTTCTCGCCGGCTGGCGCTACAGCGGCCCCGACCTCAACTCCGCAAGTCCCGAGGAAATGACGGCGCTCGCTCATCAGGTGAATGCCGGTCTCGCGCGGTTGGGCGACGGCTGGATGATGAATGTTGATCTCATCCGCAAACCAAGCATCGGCTATCCGGAGGCCAGCGCCTTTCCGGACCCCGTCACTGCCACGATCGATCACGAGCGCCGGCTACACTACACGGAGGAAGGCCAACACTTCGAGAGCCGCTTCGCACTTACGCTGACGTGGACGCCGCCCACCGAAATCCAGTCGCGGGCAGCGGGCCTCTTATTCCAAGGCCGGACAGCAACCCACTGGGAGGAGACGCTCGATCTATTCAGGCGCAGCCTCACCGAGCACGAGGACGCTCTGAGCGCCCGACTACTGCTGCAGCGCATGGACGACATTGCGCTCCTGTCGCACCTCAACTCCTGCATCACCGGCCTTCACGATCCCGTCCGGCCGCCCGCAGAGGGCAGCTATCTGGACGCTCTGCTCGGCAATCATGAATTCCACGCGGGCTTTCAGCCGATGCTGGATGACGTTCACATCCGGCCGATCGGCCTGACCGGCCTTCCGCTCCATTCGTGGCCCGAAGTGATCGCGTTCCTCGACGAGCTTGCGATTCCCTACCGATGGTCCACGCGCTTCGTTTTCCTCGATCCGGCCGAGGCCGAGCGCGCGCTTCGCATCCAGCGGCGCAACTGGTTCCAGAAGCGCCACGGACTGGCCGGCATGATCAAACAGGTGTTCAGCAACGGCGCGGCTCAGAGCTTTGAAAACAAGGATGCGCTCGCGATGGCCGAGGACGCGGACGACGCACTGGCCGAGGCAAGCTCGAATCGGGTTCGCTTTGGATATTACACAAGCACCATCATCGTGATGGACGAGAATCGGTTGGCCACCGAATCCAACGCGAGAGAGATCGCGAAGCAGTTGCACCACCACGGCTTTCCCGCCGTCATCGAGCACGTCAACGCGAACGAGGCGTATCTCGGCTCGCTTCCCGGCCACGGCTACCGGAACGTCCGCCGCCCCCTCATCCATACGAGGAACCTCGCGGACCTGATTCCGACGACCAACGTCTGGCCAGGCGAGGAGATCAACCCCTGTCCGTTCTATCCGGAGAACAGCCCGCCGCTTTGCTACGCCTCGACCACGGGCGGGACACCGTTTCGGCTGAATCTGCATGTTGACGACGTCGGCCACACGCTGATCTTTGGTCCGACGGGCTCCGGCAAATCGACCCTGCTTGGCCTGTTGATCGCGCAGTTTTTCCGCTATCCGGACGCACAAGTCTTCTGCTTCGACAAAGGTCTGTCGGCATTCGTGCTGACCAAAGCCGCGGGCGGCGACCATTACGATCTGGGAGAGAGCGAAATCTCCTTCTGCCCGCTTGCGAATGTTAACGACGACAACGAGCGGATGTGGGCGCAGGACTGGCTCGACACCCTGCTCAACCTGCAAGGCGTGACGCTCCTTCCTCAGAATCGCAAAGCCATCTGGCGCGCCCTGCAGCTCTTGGGCGACAGCAGACCGGACGCCCGAACCATTACGGATCTGGTTCGCTTGCTTCAGGATCAGGCGCTCCGCGACGGCCTCGACTTCTATTCCCTTCACGGTCCGATGGGCCGCTTTCTCGATGCTGATAAGGACGCACTGGGCGGCAGCCGATTTCAGACTTTCGAGATCGAAGCGCTGATGGCGATGGGCGAGAAGGTCCTGTTGCCGGTCCTCACGTATCTGTTCCACCGAATCGAGCAGCGCTTGGACGGGAGACCAACTCTCATCGTTCTGGACGAAGCATGGGTAATGCTGGCCAACGGGACGTTTGGATCCAAGATAGAGGACTGGTTGCGGACCCTGCGCAAGAAGAACGCGGCCGTGGTGCTTTCAACTCAGAGCCTGGTTGAAGTCGCCAATTCCCCACAGCGGGACGTGATCCTCGAGTCGTGTCCCACCAAGATTCTGCTCCCGAACCCCGAAGCGCAGAATCCTGCGACCACCGAGTTGTATCGCAAGTTCGGCCTGACCAGCCGGCAGATCGAGATGCTGTCGCTCGCCGTACCGAAGCGCCAGTACTACTACCTCTCGCCCGCTGGGCGGCGCGTTTTCGATCTTGCGCTGGGAGATGCCACGTTGGCCTTGATCGGATCGGGATCGAAGCCGGACATCCTTCAGGCACGTCAGCTAATCGCAAAGCACGGAGACCGATGGATGGCTGAATGGCTTCGAGTGCACGCTCTACCCTCGTGGGCGAGCCATCTGGACGGCCTCTACGGACACGCTGAAGCGCCCGTGCTGGAAATGGTGACCCGCAACGGCCGCGTCCATCGCAACGATGATCTCCACCTCAATGAGGCTCGCCCAACGATGTCGTGACCAGGGAGGAAACGGACGTGAAACTCTCGCGTGAATTTCTGTTGTGGTTTTTCTGTGGACTGGTGCTCCTGATGATCACGCCCAGGCGCGCACACGCGCAATTCGGCGGCACGCAGACAGTTTTCGACCCGGCAATGTTCGCCCGCCAGTTCCAGCAACTCCAGCAGGAGACGCAGACCGTCGCCGCCGAAGCGCAGCAACTCCAGTACATGATCAAGAACACCACTGGCGGGTATGCTGGCGTGTGGCAATCGAGCCAGTCCATGCTCGACGAGCTGGGCGGGCTCATTCAGCAGCAGGGCGGGCTTTCCTACTCGCTCGGCAATCTGCAGTCGCAATTCCAGCAGCAGTTTCCCGGCTATGCCGTGCCGCAGAATCCCGACCGGCAGGAGGCTCAGAACATCGCGACGACTCTGAACACGCTCAACGGCACGCTGGCGGATGCCCAATCACAGGCGCAGAATTTTGCCAACGAGCAGGCGCAATTCGCTCAGTTGGAAGGCATGAACCGAACCGCCACTGGACGCTTGCAGGCGATCCAGGTTGGCAACGAAATCGCCTTGCAGCAGGCCCAGCAGATTCAGATGCTAAGGCAGTTGGTCGTCGCCATGATCAACGCGCAAAACGTGACCGCCGCCAATGCGATCAACCGGCAGGCGGCCGAGGATGCCAGCAGCCAAAAGTGGCTGAGCGCGGGCGCAACAGTACCGTATTCTTCGACCATGCCGAACAACGGATTAGCCGCTGGACTATCGAAGTGAGGGTTGCTTATGAGAATCATCGTTGTTTGCTGTGTCGCGGCCTTAGCTCTCATAGGGATCGGCTGCCAAGGAGATTCAGGCAGTCAAGATGCAGCGGCACTGCAAGTGCTCGCATCATCGCAGTCTTCGGAGGAATTCGGCCCGGCCTTCTGGAACGACCAATCGCACAAGAACACTGGCCTTTGGCAGAAGGCCGTAGCTTTCTGCGATCAGCCCGCGAACAAGCTCCTCGTTAACTGTCAAACGATTCTCGTTCTCGCAGCTCCCACTGTACCTTACTCGACAACTATGCCGCCAAACAGCCCGAGAGGCGGCCTCAACTCTGTGCCTTCTGATCAAGGGCAGCCTCATTAGTGAGGGGACCGATGAACAACCTCGACAACATTGCTCAAACATTCCAATGGGCTGGTCAGCGTTACATGGCGATCATGCAGCCATTCGCGGAGAAGATGTTTCTGGGCCTTGTCCTCGTCGAGATCATTATTACGTGCGTTCACTTTCTTGCGGATCAAGACGAACCAACGCGGCTCCTCGCGGAACTTATGAAGAAGTCGCTCGCCCTGGGATTCCTATATGCCATGATCGTCAATGCCCCGATCTGGTTCGATGCCATCATTCAAGGATTCCAACAGATCGGCGGAGAGGCCGCCGGACTTCCCGGTCTGAGTCCAACCACCGTCTTCAACAACGGCCTTGCATTGTTCCAGACGATCTATCGGGGATTCGGGGGTTTGGGTTGGTTTCACGTCACCATGGCAGCTTTGATCGCTCTCATAGCCGGCCTCATCATGTTTCTGTCATTCGCACTGATAGCCGGGCAAATGTTGCTGGCGCTTTCCGAGTCATATGTCGGAATCGGCGGAGGTGTATTGCTTCTAGGCTTCAGTGGGTCACGCTGGACTGTCAAATTCGCCGAGGGTTTTCTCGGATGGCTCATGGGAGTCGCCGTCAAGCTCTTCTTTCTTTATCTCTTGGTCGGCGTCGG
>JAKAVX010000139.1 GCA_021827465.1 Deltaproteobacteria bacterium
CTGGGCGTACCGATCGCGGCAGGCGTGCTCTACCCGTGGTTCGGGATCCTGCTGAGCCCGATCATCGCCAGCGCCGCGATGGCCATGAGTTCCGTATCGGTCGTCAGCAACGCGCTCAGACTGCGACGCGTCAGGATCTAGTGGCCGTGAATTCGGGACCAGATCCGACGTGCGTCGCTGACGCGCTCGTCCTTCGACGGACGGAAGGCCGCCTGGGCCTTCGAGAGTCCGTGCCGTCGCGGGACGGCCGGCTTATTGGCCCGTCTTCTCGGCGGTCGTTTTGGCCATCGCGCGATGCTCCGCGGCAAGCGCCTTGTCCTGAGCAGCGGCGCGCCGAAGATCTCTCGCGAGGTTGTTGCAATGCGCCGTCATGCCGGGCTTCGCGTAGATGTTGGCAGAGTTGCGATGAATCTTCGCCATTTCCTCGTTTGTGGCGGCTTCTCTCTCATAGAAGGCCGCGATAGCCTCGTGGTCGGCGGGCGTTTTGGCCTTCTTGATCATTTCCGTCAGGTTGCTTGCGGTGACGACCGGTTGTTGAGCAATCGCCCAGTTAACTGGCAACACAGCAGCACCGAGCAGTACGAAACCTACAAGAAGTGCGGTTGCCTTCCTCATGTGGTGGTTCCTCCACGCGCTTGATGACGCAAGTGTCGTTCCCGCATCTGGGCCTTTCCACGCAGACCCCTTTCAATCGGCAGCCCGACGTCCTACGGAGCGACGCGACAAATGGGGACGAAGCAGAGAGTCCCGACGGAGTCTGCCTCGCGGGGCGCCTGGGGCCCCAAGTGAGAGGCCGCAGCCAAATCTCCGTTGCCGTCAGGCGGCCTGGGGGATTTTCAGCGAGATCACACGCGAGACGCCCGGACGATCCATCGTGACGCCGTGGATATGGTCGGCCTTCTGCATCGTGCGCTGGTTGTGCGTGATCACGATAAACTGCGAGCGGCTCTTCAGCTCCTGGACCAGGTCCGTGAACGCATTCAGCCGGAATTCGTCGAGCGGCGCGTCCACTTCGTCCATCACGCAGAACGGACTCGGATTCAAAAGGAACAGCGAGAAGATAAGCGCCATCGCCGACATCGCCTTCTCGCCGCCCGACAGCAGTGCGATCTCCTTCACCTTCTTGCCGGCGGGCTGAACCATGATATTCACGCCGGCTTCGAGTACATCGCTCCCCTGCTCGAGTTCGAGCCGCGCCTTTCCGCCCGGCAGCAGGTTGGGAAACATCTCCTCGAAGTTTTTCGCCGCGCCCTCGAAGGTCTCGGCGAAGCGTTTTCGCGCCTCGCGATTCAACTTTGTGATCGTCTGGGTCAGATCGTTGACCGCGGCGTCGAGATCCTGGCGCTCGGCGCCAAGCTTTGCGGCCCGCTCCTCGAGTTCCTGGACTTCGCCCTCGGCCGCGAGATTGACCGCGCCGATTCTCTCCACCTTCGCGCGAAGCTCGGCGATCCGGGTTTCGTCCACCGCGCCGTCGCGCATGGCGAGCTCCGCAGCGAGATCCTCGGCGACGGAATCGAACTCGACGGCGAATTTTTCAAGGAAATTTCGGAGCAGCTCTCCGATAAGGGTTTTGGCTCGCTCGCATCGGAGCGCGCATTCGACCGCCTCGTCCTCGGCCGCCTTGAGATCGGCCTGCGCGCGTTTGAGTTCCGCGCGGCGCGCTTCCAGTTCGCGCCCGCGCTCGGCGGAATCCGCTTCGAGAGCCGCAATCGCCTCTGCGATTTCGGCCTTGCGCGCGCTGTCCTCCGCATCTTGGGCGGCAAGTTTTTCCAGTTCCCCTTCGAACTCGGCGCGCTCAGCTCGGGCGCGCACCAGTTGCGTTTCGCCTTCGTCGATCTGACGCTCCAGACCCGCCGCTATTTGCGAGGCGTGGCGCATCTCCTGCTCGAGCGCCTGGAGCTTGGAACGGCGCGCCTCGACGGTGGACGTCGCCGCGAGCATCGCCGCACCCAACTCCTCGACAGCGGCGCGGCGCGCGACGATATCCTCGCGTATCGCGGCAATACGTGAGCGCAGTTCCTGTTCGAGGATCGCAAGCTCTTCCAGCCGCGCGTTCGAGGTAAGGCAGAGCTCGCGGATCTCTTCGAGGCGACGGCGCGCGTTGTCGAGCCCGCCACCGGAAAGCCGCGCCTTTTGCTCGGCTGCGGCGGCCTCGGCGCGCGCGGCTATCGCGCCACGCTCGGTCTCCTGTGCGTGCTTTCGCGCCTCGGCGCGGACCGAGGACGTTGCTTCGCGCTCGGCCGAGCGTGCGGCAAATTCCTCTTTCAGGACCACGTATTCGGCTTCGGCGCGGGACAGTTCCTCGGCGGTCTGATGAAGCGGCTGTACGGTTTGCGCCGGCTCGCCGTCGACGCTTCCGCCGCTTATCATCCGGCCCGGCCACACGAGATCGCCTTCGCGCGTGACGAACAGCGTGCCATGCCCGTTCAGGTTCGAAGCGGCAAGGGCCGAGCGAACGTCGTCGGCGACGACCACATGACCAAGCATCACCTCCGCCACATGGCGAAAGCGCGGCTCGACTTCGATCATGTCGAGCAGACGCCCGGCGATTCCCGGCGCTTCGATCGGTTCGTGCGAAGCGGCGACGGCGCCGTCGGGTTCGGGGACGAAGCTCAGCCGGCCGCCGCGCTTCTCCTTCAGGATATCGATCGCGCGGAGCGCGAAATGGGGCGAATCGACGATAACCGCGTCAAGATCGTCCCCGAGCACCGCCTTGAGCGCGGGTTCCAGACCGCATGGAGCGCGAAGCACGTTGGCGAGAACCTCGGGATCGACCGGCGGACGGTCGCCGTTGAGCGATTCAAGCACGGTGCGGAGCCTGCTGTCGGCGCGCCTTGAGGCGGCAAGCTGCTCGGCGCGAATACGCGCGGACTCGATCGCCTCGGCAAGCGCGGTGCGCCGCGCGCTGACCTTTTCGAGCGCCGAGCGCGCCTCGATTTCGCGTTCGGTGGCCTCGCGATGGCGTCCCTCGGCGGCTTCGAGTTCGGCACGCGCGCTCGAAAGCGCCTGCTCCGCCGCTTCGGCGGCTTCCCTGGCGCGGACAAGCCGCTCGGTGAGTTCGGGAGCTTCGCTCTCGGCGCGATTGATACGCTCTTCGATTTCCGCGCGCTCGCCGGAAAGGTCGCCGAGACGGCCGCGGATAACCGCGGCCTCGCGCACGATCTCGGAAAGCTCGTCCTTGACGTCCTCGCCACCGCGTTCGGCGCGCTTGAGATCGAATTGCGCGGCGCTGTGACTTTCTCTAAGTCGGGCGAGTTCGGCCTCCGCGGCGGCGTCGCCCTCGTTGATCTCGCGGGCAAGCGCGGCGCCCGCCGCCGCACGCGCGGCACGGGCAAGGGTCGCCCTGGCTTCGAGTTCGGCCAGCCGGGCCACGTGGCCGGGCTCGCTCTGGTCGATCGCTTCGAGCCGGCGCGCGAGGAAATCGCGGCTGCGCGCGTGCTCGGCGGCGCGGGCCGCAAGCGCGTGCACCTCGCGGCGCGCCGCTGAAAGCTCGGACTCGGCCGATTGTGCCGCGGCGGCTGCGGTTTCGACGGCGGCTTGCAGACCGCCAAGGCTCTCGCGCCCGGTTTCGCATCGCGAGCGCAATTCCGCTTCGCGCTCGGATTCGGTTGTGAGTTCGAGCCGTTGGTCGAAGATTCGGCGCGCGGCCTGAAAGCGCTCCAGCTCGGTCAGTTCCGTGGTCAGAACCCGGTAGGCCTCAGCTTTCTTGGCCTGACGACGGGCGTAGTTCAGTTGGCGCTCGATTTCGCCGAGCACGTCGTCGAGCCGGGCGAGATTTTCCTTGACGCGTTCGAGCTTGCGCTCGCTGATTTCCCGGCGGCCCTTGAACAGGGAGAGCCCGGCGGCCTCCTCGATCATCCCCCGGATTTCGTGCGGTTTCGCCTGAATTATCTCTTCGACACGGCCCTGCTCGATTATCGCGTAGCCGCGGCTATGAACCTGGGCGGCCATGAAGAACTCGGTGATGTCCTTCAGGCGGCATGGAATCTTGTTGATAAGATATTCGGAATCGCCCGAGCGGTAGACGCGGCGGGTGACCGCGACCTCGCTTAGCATCGCGTACGGCTCGGGGAGCGTGGAGCCTTCCTCGGCCTCGAGGACCAGGGAAACCTCGGCCATCCCGGCGGCCGCGTTCGATTCGTTGCCGGCGTAGATTAGATCCTCTGCGCTCTTGCCGCGCAGCCGGCTCGGGGCCTGCTCGCCAAGAACCCAACGGATAGCGTCAACGACGTTTGACTTGCCGCATCCGTTGGGGCCGACCACCGCAGTCACCCCCGGGGCGAAACTAATCGTCGTTGGTTCCAGAAAGGATTTGAAGCCTACAACTTCAAGGCTCTTAAGACGCATGCTGCCGTCGCCCTCCGCCGCACCACCTCTTTCGGGGCAGCTTATTTAGACTCGGCTTGTTGGGTCAAGGCGAGCCCAACATGAAGTGTCCACAGGCGGCCGGAAACGCAGCCGGTTGTGGATATCTATCGGCCTAGTCCTGAAGCAGCTCGCTGGTCTCGTAACAACTGAGCACTACACTACCTACCCGCTTAATCCTGAAGCAGCTCGGTATTCCAGTAGGCGCTGTCGACGTTGGTCAAGAACGGCATCCACTCGTGGTAGCGCCTCAGGCTGAACATCTCGGTCGTGAACGGAGTCCATTCGGGACGGATCGGCCTGCGGATAAGCTTCATGTTGGCCTGCTCGGGCGTGCGGCCGCCTTTTCTGCGATTGCAGACGTGGCACGAGCAGACGATATTCTGCCAGGTCGATATTCCGCCCTGTGAGCGCGGCACCACGTGGTCGAGGTTGAGCTCGGTGCGAGGAAGACGCTTGCCGCAGTACTGACAGGTGTTGTTGTCGCGGGCAAAGATGTTGAAGCGCGAGAAACGGACGTGGCGCTTGGGGATACGCTCGTAGGCGACCAGCAGGAGCACCCTGGGAACCCGGATGAAGCCGCCGACGATCCCCAGCCGCTCGTGATGGACTTCCACCGAAAGAGTGCGCCAACTGTCGAAATCGAAGGTCCGGTACTCTTCGTCAACCGCCTTGGCAACGCCCTGGTAGAGTAGCGCGAAGCCGCGCTTTACCGAGGTGACATGAACCGGGAGATAAGAACGATTCAGCACGAGAACCCTGCTGTTCAGCAGGGCCGAACTGTGCGGATAGACCGCAACGGAAGATTGTACCGCGGCAGCCATTTACAGCCTTGCTATAGGCCCCGAGACAGGAAGTCAAGCACCGTCGCTTGCGAAAACCGTTTGAAATTCCCGTGTTAGGCTCGCTTGCGCGTCTGATGGGCGCTTCGTATGATTCGTGCAGCGCCATGCAAACCGCTTGCGACTACAAAAAAAACGACGTTATTCCGATGCCGAAAGAGCCGCGTATGGGGCTCGCGAGCTTCCCTGTTCCCGGGCCGCAAGCTGGATTCACCAGAGGGGTCGGTCTCTGCGAAAATCCCGACAGATTTGCCTTGTGAAACGTGAAATCGTAATAAACGCCTCCGCACTTGAAGTTCGGGTGGCACGACTGGAAAGCAACTCGCTCTCCGAGTTTTACCTCGAACGCCAGCAACATCGCAGCATCGTCGGCAACGTCTACAAGGGCCGTGTAACGCGGGTGCTGCCCGGGATGCAGGCCGCGTTTGTCGATATCGGACTGGAAAAGGCGGGCTTCCTGCACGCGTCGGATTTTCTCGGCGGCCTCGAGGCATGGGGCTCGGTTGCCGAAGCGATCGGAGAGGACGTCGAGACCGAATCGGCATCGGGCGACGCCAACAACGACGGCGGAGAACCGTTCAGTCCCCAAGCTGACGAAGATGCCGAAGCCGGCGCCGGACAACCCGCCGGTGAACGCCGCGGCCGAAGAGGACAGCATCACGCCCGGCGCCAGCGCGTTCCGATCGAGCAGCAGCTTCGGCGCAATCAGGAAATAATCGTCCAGATCGCGAAGGAGCCGATGGGAACCAAGGGTGCGCGGCTCACTTCATCGGTCTCGCTGGCCGGGCGTTACCTGGTTTACACGCCGACCAGCAATCATCTCGGCATCTCGCGCCGTATCGAAAGCGCCGAGGAGCGCTCGCGGCTGCGCGGCATCGTAAACGAAGTTCGCCCTTCGCAGGGCGGCTTCATCGTGCGCACCGCGTGCGAGCGCGTGAGCCGCCGCGATATCCATCGCGACATCACGTTCCTGACCAAGACCTGGGAATCGATCCTGAAGAAGGCTGAAAAGAGTTCACCGCCATCTATCCTTCATACGGATCTCGACGTCGCGCTCAGGACGGTTCGCGATCTGTTCTCCAGCGAGGTCGAGCGCCTCTGGTGCGACGACGCCGCCACCTACGGCCGTATCGTCCAGTTCGTCCAGACCTACATGCCGCGCCTTCGCTCGCGGGTGCAGCTCTACGAGGGCGACGAGCCGATCTTCGATCATTTCAAGATCGAGCCGCAGCTCGAGCGCGCGCTCGACCGCAAGGTTCCACTCCGATCGGGCGGATACCTGGTATTCGACCAAGCCGAGGCGCTGACTGCGATCGACGTGAACACGGGGCGCTTCGTCGGCAAGAAGAGCCAGGACGAAACCGTGCTCAGCACCAACCTGGAAGCGGTCGATGAGGTCGTGCGCCAGCTAAGGCTTCGCAACATCGGCGGCATCATCATCGTGGACCTGATCGACATGACCCGCGAACCCGATCGCAAGCGGGTCAGCGACGCGTTGCGCGAGGCGCTCAAGCGCGACAAGGCTCGCACTTCGACGCTCAAGATTTCTGAGCTCGGCCTGGTCCAGATGACGCGCAAGCGCACCCGCGAAAGCCTCGAGGAGCTGCTCACCGAGCAGTGTCCGCAATGCCACGGACGGCGCGTCGTCAAGTCGGTCGCAACGCTCGCCGCAGAGATGCTGCGC
>JAKAVX010000140.1 GCA_021827465.1 Deltaproteobacteria bacterium
CATACCCCGGAGAAACCGAGCCGCAGGCGATCTTTCGCGAGCACGCGGGAGAATGGGATCCCGTCGCGATGAGCGCGTTCGGAACACTCGGCGGCGAGATTCGTGCCGCCGGCCTCAAATGCGCGCTCGGAGGGTTCGGCCGCGCTGGCTTGTCGTTCACCGGGCTTGGCCCGACGCGTTTCGCGTCGCGCCGGATGCTGTGGGCGTGCTTCGGCGACGACACGTCGCCGCTTGCGCTGGAGATTCGCACGCATACGGACGGAGACGCTTCAGAGCACGCAAGCGCCAGGATATTGAACGGCGACGCATGGAGCCCGTGCGATGTCGCGCACGTGGAACTGGAAACCCGATCACCTTCAGCGCCGCCGGCCGGCTTGCGCGCAACCTTCGCCGAGGACGGCGCGCCCGCGCGGACGGTGGTTGGAAAGGTGGAAAACTTCGTTCCGCTCGCACGCCCCGGCCCGGCGAACACTCGTATATTCACTTCGCTTGGATTCGCGCGCTTCAGGCTTGGACCGCGCGAAGGCGGCGGACTATTCGAATATTCGCGCCGCGCCGACCTCGCCAGCGAACCGTCAGCGCGCAAATGAAGCCGCCCGCCGGGCAATAGGCGCAAGTCCAGGACCCGGCGCTCGAATTCCATTTCCTCTTCGAAGGAACGGACGAAAAGTTCGTCTGCCCGCGTCTTTTGCCGGGCAAACGCAGCATCGTCGGATTCGGCGCCCTACTCTATCGCGCACGAAACGAAGGTGAACGCGTAGACGGCAAGGCCGGGATCGAGCGCGCGCAATTCGATCGCGCCCGGCTGAACCGATTTGTTGGCGACGAGATTGTACATGCGCGGACGATCGACGCTGATGAGCATGCGCCCGTTCTCCGCCTTCACGTCCGCACCGGGCACTTCGCCGTCGGAAAGCTGAAGCTCGGCGCTGACGGTTGCGCCCGCGCGCGGCGCGATCACGAGGTTCACCTCGCGCGCCGTATAGCGAAGCCTGATTGCCGCTCCTGTCTCGTCGGCCCGCGCGCATTCCTGCTCGATACGCCATCGCCCGCTAAGATACGGCACACCCTCGATATGACGGCCCGGGTCGGCATAGTCGTGCGCCTGGTCGGACGCTATCGCTTCGGGATTGCCGAACTGGCCGCGCGCGTATCCAAGATAAAGCTCGGGCGTGACGCGATAGCATACGGCGCCGGGACGGTCGGTATCGCGCACCGGATCCATCGGCGGCGGCAGAGTGAGCGTCGGATTCAGCTCGCGCAGCGCCGCCTGGATGGCGGTTTCGCTCTCCTCGTAATGCCCTTCGCCGAAATGGTAGTAGCGAATTCGTCCTTTCGAATCGAGGAGATATTTCGCCGGCCAATAGCGGTTCGAGTACGCGCGCCAGATGGCATAGTCATTGTCGAGCACCACAGGGTATTCGAGATTGAAACTGTGTATCGCCTCTTCGACGTGAGAGCCTTCGCGGGCGAAGGAAAATTCCGGCGCATGCACTCCGATTATCACCAGGCCATGCTGGCGATAACGGCGATCCCATTCGCTGACATAGGAAAGCGTGCGGACGCAATTGACGCAGGTGTAGTCCCAGAAATCGACCAGCACCACCGCGCGATCGCGCAAATCGCGAAGCCTGACCGGACCTCCCTGTATCCATTGCCCGCCTTCGAGCTCGGGCGCGTACACCGTTTCGCTTATTTGCGGCATCGTGTCTCCAGGTGACGGCTTGCACTCTCAGGTCGCAGCCGCCTGCTCGAAAACGTGGAGCGTGACGGATCTATTGCGCCTTCGACGAACGCCGGAAGCCTAGCATAGCCCGGCGCGCCGACGCTCCTGCCGAAGGTGTGGGGTGAAACAGCGCGGACCCGGCATCAGCCGCCCGCTTGCCCGGCGAAACCGGCAATCACCCGGGCGAGTTCTTCCGGTTTTTCCAGCAGAACATGATGATGCGCGTCGGGAATCACGACCAGCTCGACGCGCGGATTGGACGCGCTCGCGGCCTCGGCCGCCTCCTGCGTCATGATGCGGCTTCGTCCGGCACGAACCAGCAGCGTGAGCAGAGCAAGCTTTCCGATCGTCTCCATCACGTGAAGCCCGTCGCCGCCAAAGAAGCTCTCGCGATCGAACTTGAGCGTGTAACCGGACTCGCCCATCGGCGCGAGACTTCTCTCGGCGATCGCGCGAAGCCGCTCCGCAGGGATTCCGCCCTCGTTGGGCATCAGGCGAAAGCGCGCCCTCGCCGTATCCAGATCGGGATAGACGACGGTCGGCAGCGCGCGGAGTCTCCGCAGATAACGGTCGCGCATCCGGCTCGACGTGACCGCGACATCGACCACGACCGCGCCGCGCGCATGCTCGGAATAACGCTCAGCGAACGCGAGCACGCCGAGTCCGCCCATGCTATGCCCCACGACGAGCGGCAATTCGCCGTCGCAGGTCGAGGCGATGAAGCGCATCAAGTCGCCGGCGTAATCGTCGGGTTTGTATGCCGGCGGGCTCACCCATTCGCTGTCGCCGTGGCCGCGCTGATCGAGCGCGAGGAGCCGGAACCCGGGCGGCATCCGCTCGGCGACCCATTGCCACCACCACGCGTTGGCCGAATTGCCATGGAGGAAGACGATCGTGCGCCTCCCGCGCGGATTCCACTCAAGATAATGAAGCCGCGGGCTACCCGCGAGAAAGCGGCTTCGGGGTTCGCTCATCTTATGTCCTTGAGAAAATCCTTGAGCGTGGCGATAAGCGCCTTCGGATTGTCAAACATGATATGGTGGAATCCCTCGTCGATCTCCGCAAGCGCGCCGTTTGGCATCGCCGCCGCCATCCGCCGCGCCACTTCGATATCGAGCAACGGGCTCTGTGCGATTTTCACGATAAGCGCCGGACAGGTGACACGGGCAAGCTCGTCCCACACGTCGAGCGGCTCGCGGATCATCGTGCGCCGGTCGATCTTGTGGATGAAACCACCGTCGCCGGTTTCGCGAAACGAATGGCGCGCGACGTGCTCGAGGATTTCTCTGGGCGCCGTCGTCTCGCGCGGGAGAAGCCGGAAGCTCGCGCACGCCTCCGCTAGCGAGCCGAAACGCCGCGTCGGCCTGCTCGCCATCGAGCGCAGAAACTCGACCGCCCGCTCGGTATAATCGGGGGGCGTGTCGATAGCAACCATCGCGCGAAGCTTCTCCGGATGGCGCGTCGCATAGACAAGCGTGTTGTGCCCACCCATCGAATGCCCGACGAGCACCGGCGCGCCGAGTCCCCATGAGTCGATTATCGCCTCGAGATCGGAGACGTAATGGCGCGTCCCGTAGCCCCATTCACGCGGCGTCTCGCTGTCGCCGTGGCCGCGCTGGTCAAGCGCGAGCGCGTGGAAGCAATCGACGAAGGCGGGCCCGACAAAATCCCACCAGTGGGCGTTGGCCGAGCCGCCGTGAAGAAACAGTATCGGCGGATTTCCTTCACCCCCGTAATCGAGGCATGAAAGCGCAAGCCCGTTCGTCTTGAACCTCCGCTGCTTCATTGGTTCATCTCGCGACACCCAGCGCGCCAGCCGCGCCAAGGCAAGAGACGCCCCCGCTTTGCATCCACGAGCGTTCGTGCAACGATTCTAGCAGGCAAATCATCACGCCAATTGTCAGGGCGCTTCATGACTCCAGCAAGCCGTTACCCGGCCATCTTGTTAGCTTTAACGTTGCTCACCCTCTTTGCCGCGTCAGCGGGGCGAGCCGATCCAGTAACCGAGCCGGCCGCCGATCCGGGGAGCGCTGCCAAGGCGGCCGCGCTGGTCGACGCGGCGATTAACATGACGGACAGTGGAAAGGCCGTCAAACTGCTCTGGCAGGCGACCGATATCGATCCGACGTTCCAGGAAGCCTATGTTTATCTCGGGCTCTATTACAACTCGCGCTCGGACTTCGCCAACGTGATCAAGGTGTACCAGAAGATGGTGAAGTACCGCCCCAACGAGACCAGCGCCTACCTGAACATCGGCGAGGCCTACATGTCGTTCTCGCCGCCGAACATGAACGCGGCGCTCGGATACTATCAGAAGGCCTACCAGATCGATCCGAGGTCCGCTTTTGCCGCGCTCCGAATCGGCGAAATCCTGGCCCATCAGGGCAATCGCAACGACGCGATCCGTTATCTTCGACAGGCCAGCGCGGCCGGCACCAAGAATCCGACTATCGCGGCCGAAGCTCAGAAAGTGCTGAACCAGATGGGCGCGTCGTAAGGCGCCCGAGACGGCTCTACGGTGCGGGACTTGACGCCGGTGCGGCGCTCGATGACGGCGCGGGGCTTCGCGTCGCCATCGCGGCCTGACGGCGCATCCAGGGCGGGATGAAGCGTTTATCGAGCTTTTTCTGCTGCTCGGGCGTCAGGATCGCGCGTATCCGCAGGTAGGAATCGCGGAAGATATCCTGGCGGCGGCTGATGAACTCGCGATGGGTCTCGCGGTGAAGCGCGTGAACCTTGCGATGGGTCTCGCGGATTATCTGGAATATCTGCTGGCGCTGGGACGCGGTGAGATCGAGCTCGCGGACGATACGCTTGATCACCGGCTCACCGGGAACGCGCAAAATCCGATACCGGTAGAGCAAGGTGCTGCCCGCGAATCCGACCAGCATCCCCGCGGCCACCGCGACCGCGAGACCTACCCATCCGAGTCTACCCGGCAAAGCCGTTTCCCTGCTGCACCGCCGTCGCGGGCCCGAACAGGTCGACTACGGGCTCGACTTGAGGCTCGGACTGGGTCTGGCTCAACACGTCGTTGAGGTTTCCCACTGGCTCGGAAATCGAGAGATACGCGGCCATTAGTCCCGCGATCAAAACCATCGCAGCCGCCGCCGAAATCGAAAGCCAATCACGCCGCGGCGCACTCGTCCGATAAGCCATCGCGGGCCGGCGCGCGGCAACCGCTTCACGCGCGCGCGGAAGGTCCTCGCGGCGGCGTGCGGGTTCTACCTCGGAGTGCAGAACGGGCGCCGAGAGCGCGAAATTCCGAAAGGCGCTGTCGCATCCCGGACATTCGCGCAGATGGGCAACGAAAGCCTCGCGCCGTTCGGCCGAAAGTTCCCTTCGCCAAAATATCCGAAAATCCCGCCTTGCCTCGAAGCAGTTCATCGCGTAGCCCACTGGCGTTCCGCCCCCAGAAGCCGCTCCGCCTGCTTGCGAAGCAGTTGACGCGCGCGAAACGCCCTTATCTTTACTTTTGCTTCACTCCATCCGAGAGCGGCCGCGATTTCGCTGACCGCCATATCTTCGCTGTCCTTGAGCACAAGCACCATGCGATCGTCGGGCCGGAGCGTATCGAGCAGCCGATGCGCCAAATCGTGCGCGTGACGCTTTTCTTCGGCGGCACTCACGATCTCCTCGGGCGTCGCGGTGTTCACCAACTGCATCCAGTCGAGCTCGGGCTCGGTGAAGTCGCCGACCAGCTCTTCCGGCTTGCGCCGCCTGCGCCGCAGCTCATCGTAGCAAAGGTTAACTACAATGGCGCGCATCCACGCGCCAAAGGGCATTTCGGCGCGATACGTCTTCAGCCCGGCGAACGCCTTGAGAAAGCTCTCCTGGACCAAGTCGCGTGCAAGCTCGTGGTCCGAGAAAAACCGCTGGCAAAGGCGTTCGACGGGCCCGCGATGACGCGAGGCGAGTTCCGCGAACGCGCCAGCCTGCCCGCTCAGAGCCTCGTCTATGAGTTCCTGATCAGGTTTGACGGTGGCGCTCCATCGGCGCTCGACTCTGCGGGCGAGTCCCAACATACCCGTAGTCTTATACGTCGAACGCCCATACTTGGTTACATCCAAGTTTTACCAGCAGCGTCCGGAACAAACGAGACTTTTCGCCTATGCGCGCGAAGGAGGCGGCGGCAAACCCGCCGCTTCGAGGTCCGACGGCGTGTCGAGGTCGAGCACAATCCCCACGTCCTCGGTATCCACATAGCCGACGCGGCCGGGATTGGCGTTAACCACGAACCGCGCACCCTCCGACTCGGGAGCGTCGAGCAATTCCGCGAAGACCGCGCGATCGAACATCACCGGATGGCCCCGGCGACCCCGGCATCGGACGATCATTATCGGCTTGGACGAGGTCCGGTACGCTTCGATAAGAAGCCGGAATGTCTTGGCACAAACCATAGGATGGTCCGCCAGATGGACGATTGCGGCGCCTGCGCCGGGCGCGAGCGAGCGTATTGCCACCTTGAGCGACGAGAGCTGACCCCGCGCGTAGTCGGGATTCTCGACAATCCGGATTCGCGGGTCGGCCGGAACCTTGGGACGGATTCGGGCGGCGTGCGCGCCAAGCACCACGACCAGGCCGTCGGCCACCGAGAGCATCGTTGAGGCCGCCCGCTCGATAAAAGTGCAGTCGCCAATTTGAAGAATTGGCTTGGGATAGCCCATCCGGCGCGACTCGCCGGCCGCCAGCAGAATCCCTTCTATCGCAAGGTTCACTCGATTCCGCTTGAGCGCTTGAGGCGTCCAAGCTTGACCCCGAGCGTCACTTCGTCCCGCACGCCGGTGCGACGCTCGCGGATTATTTCAGCGATAATCGCCAGCGCTATTTCCGCAGGCGTTTCAGCGCCGATATCGAGTCCGAGCGGCGCATGAACCTGGCTCACCCGTTTGGCCGGAATCCCGCTTTCCTGGATACGTTCGAGCGTCGCCTTGGCCCGGTGGCGCGAACCGATCATCCCGACGTAACCGCACGGGGTCCGCAGCGCGGCGCGCACCGCCTGCTCGTCGAACGCATGCCCGCGCGTCACCGAGATGAGATAGCAATGACGGTCGAGTCCGAGCGATTCGATTGCGCGTTCGAACGGGGCCACGACTACTTCATGGGCGGTGGAAAAG
>JAKAVX010000141.1 GCA_021827465.1 Deltaproteobacteria bacterium
CCTTCGGGCTTCCGATCCACGACAACTGGTGGCAGACCGAGACCGGCGGAATCATGATCGCCAACTATCCCGCGATGGATATCCGGCCGGGCTCGATGGGCCGTCCGCTGCCGGGTATCGACGCCGGTATCGTGCATGTCCGAAAAGATGGGACGGTCGAGGAAGTGACCGAGCCCGACGTGCAGGGCGAGCTTGCGCTCAGGCCCGGATGGCCGTCGATGCTCCGCGGCTATCTTCATGAAGACGCGCGCTACAAGAAATGCTTCGTGGGCGGATGGTATCTCACCAGCGACCTCGCCAGGCGCGACGCCGACGGCTACTTCTGGTTCGTTGGCCGCGCCGACGACGTCATCAAGTCGTCCGGCCATCTGATCGGTCCCTTCGAAGTCGAAAGCGTTCTCCTGGAGCATCGCGCCGTGGCCGAAGCTGGCGTCATCGGCAAGCCCGATCCGGTCGCCGGCGAAGTCGTCAAGGCTTTCGTCTCGCTCAAGCCGCCCAACGCGCCGAGCGAAGAGTTGCGCAGCGACCTGCTCGGCTTTGCGCGCAAACGCCTTGGAGCGGTAGTCGCGCCCAAGGAAATCGACTTCATCCCAAGCGTGCCGAAAACCCGCAGCGGAAAAATCATGCGTCGGCTGCTCAAGGCCCGCGAACTCGGCCTGCCCGAGGGCGATACGTCCACGCTGGAAGCCGAATGATGGCTACTACCGCTGACTTTCCCCGCCGGCATCCCGACCGCGAACACGCGCTTTTCCTGATGCGCGAGATGCTGCGTATCCGCCGCTTCGAGGAGAAGTGCGCGGAGCTTTACAGCGCCGCCAAAATCCGCGGCTTTCTCCACCTTTATATCGGCGAGGAAGCGGTTGCCGTCGGCGCAATGCAGACGCTCGAGCCCGACGACGCAATCGTCGCGACCTATCGCGAACACGGCCACGCGCTTGCCCGCGGCATCTCCGCGGCCTCTGCGATGGCCGAGCTTTACGGCAAGCAGGAAGGATGCAGCCGCGGACGGGGCGGCTCGATGCATATCTTCGACGCCGCGACGCGCTTTTACGGCGGCAATGCGATCGTCGGCGGCGGACTTCCGATCGCGGTTGGCCTCGCGCTCGCCGAGAAGATGCGCGAGGAGCCGCGCGTCACGGCATGCTTCTTCGGTGAAGGCGCGGTTGCCGAAGGCGAGTTCCACGAGTGCATGAATCTGGCAGCGCTGTGGAAACTCCCGGTCGTGTTCTTTTGCGAGAACAACCTCTACGCGATGGGCACCGCGCTCAAACGCTCCGAATCCGAAACCGATCTCTGCCTGAAGGCGACCAGCTACGAGATGCCCGCGTGGCCGGTGGACGGGATGGACGTCCTTGCCTGCGAAGAGGCGGCGCGCCGTGCGGTTCTCGCCGTGCGCGCAGGCGAAGGCCCGTGCTTTGTCGAGTTTCGCACCTACAGGTTCCGCGCCCATTCGATGTACGACCCGCAACTGTACCGGACCAGGGAGGAAGTCGAGGACTGGAAGAAGCGCGACCCGATCGCCCTCTTCGAAAGCTTCCTGCGCGAGCAAAACCTCTTCAACGACGACGATCTCAAACGGCTTGAAGATGAAGTCGGCGCCGAGCTTGCCAAGGCGGTCGAATTCGCCGAAGCCGGCACATGGGAGCCGGTCGAGGAGCTGACGAAGTTCGTCTATTCCGAGAGGAAGCCCGGATGACCACGCAGGCAAAAACCGTCCGCATCACGTATCGCGAGGCGGTGCGCCAGGCGATTCGCGAAGCACTCCAGCGCGATCCGCGCGTGTTCCTGATGGGCGAGGACGTCGGCAAATACGGCGGATGCTACGCCGTCAGCAAAGGATTACTCGAGGAATTCGGCCCCGAGCGTATCCGCGACACCCCGCTCTCCGAGTCGGCCTTTGTCGGAGCGGGAATCGGCGCCGCGATGGGCGGGATGCGCCCGATCGTCGAAATCATGACCGTCAATTTCAGCCTGCTTGCGCTCGATCAGATCGTGAACAATGCCGCGACGATCCTTTACATGTCCGGCGGCCAGTTCAATATCCCGCTGGTTATCCGGATGACGACCGGCGCGGGACGCCAACTCGCCGCGCAACATTCGCACAGCCTCGAAGGATGGTACGCGCACATCCCGGGCATCAAAATTCTCGCCCCGGCGACGCTCGAAGACGCCCGCGGGATGCTATGGACGGCGCTCGAAGATCCCGACCCCGTGCTGATCTTCGAGAACGGCGCGCTCTACAACATGGAAGGCGAAATGGCCTCCGGCGCCGGCGCGGTTGACATAGACAAGGCCGCGATTCGGCGTCCCGGAACCGACATCAGCCTCATCACTTACGGCGGCACGCTCGGCAAAGCGCTGGAAGCCGCCGACGAACTGGCCAAGGCTGGCGTCAACGCCGAAGTGGTCGATCTGCGCACGCTGCGTCCCCTCGATAACGCGGCGATTATCGATTCGGTGACGCGGACTCATCGCGCACTCATAATCGACGAGGGATGGCGCAGCGGCAGTATCTCAGCCGAAATCAGCGCGCGCATCATGGAAGGCGCGTTCTATGAACTCGACGCGCCGGTCGCCCGCGTATGCAGCGCCGAAGTCCCGATGCCCTATGCGAAACATCTCGAGGACGCCGCGCTTCCGCAGCCGCCCGCGATAATCGAAGCGGCGCGCGCGATGGTGGGAGAACGTGGCTGAGTTCCGGATGCCCGCGCTCGGCGCCGACATGGAGGCCGGCACCGTCCTTCAATGGCTGGTCAAGCCGGGCGACGCGGTCAAGCGCGGCGATATCGTCGCGGTCGTCGATACCGAGAAGGCTACGATCGAAGTCGAAATCTTCCAGGCCGGTGTCGTCGAAAAAATCGTCATCCCCGAGGGCGAGAAAGTTCCCGTCGGCGAAGTCCTCGCGATAATCCGCGCCAACGGCGAAGTCGCCGCCGCACCGCCTCCGCCCGCGGAAAAACCCAAACCCGCTGCGGCTCCGCCGCCGAAACCCGCTGCGCCGCCTGCGGCCAGGCCCGCTCCCGCAGCGCCTCCTGTCGAGAAGCCGAAAGCGCCGCCCGCCCGAGCGCCCGAACGTCCGCGCCTTCGCATCTCGCCGCTTGCAGTGCGCGTCGCGCTGGAAATGGGCGTGGACGTTTCCAAGGTCAAGGGAACCGGCCTCGACGGCGCAATCACCCGGGCCGACATCGAGCGCGCCGCCAAGGCCGCCGCACCACCCGAAGCCGCGCCGACGACGCCGGCTGCCGCACCATCTGCCGAAGCGCCCAAAGCGCCCGCGCCGCCGAAGCCCGCGCTTTCGCCCGCCGAACGTCAGGCGATGATGCGCAAGGTGATAGCGGCCGCGATGGGCCGCTCGAAGCGCGAGATCCCGCACTATTATCTCGCCACCGAAATCGACATGAGCCGCGCGATCGAGTGGCTACGGGCGGAGAACCTGAAGCGGCCCGTCACCGAACGCGTGCTCTACGCGGTGATGCTTCTGAAAGCGGTCGCGCTTGCGATTCGCGAAGTCCCCGAGATGAACGGCTTCTGGGTCGAGGGAGCGTTCAAGCGGAGCGAAGCGGTCCACGTCGGCGTTGCTATCTCGCTACGGACGGGGGGACTCATCGCGCCCGCGATTCACGACGTGGACAGGAAAACCCTGAACGAGATCATGGTGAACCTGCGCGATCTCGTTAAACGTGTCCGCGCCGGCGTTTTGCGCAGCTCGGAAATCGCCGACGCGACTATCACCGTGACCAGCCTCGGCGAGGAGGGCGTCGAAACCGTCTTCGGAATCATCTATCCGCCGCAGGTCGCACTCGTCGGCTTCGGAAAAATTGTCGAACGTCCGTGGGCGGCCAATGGGATGGTCGGAGCGCGGCCTGTGATCAAGGCCACGCTTTCCGCCGACCATCGCGTCAGCGACGGCCATCGCGGCGCTCTCTTTCTTGCCGCAATCGATCGCATCCTGCAGGAGCCTGAAAAACTGTGACCGACGACGAGATCAAGGCGCTCTTCCTTCGCGAGTTGAAAAAGATCGCACCCGAGGCTGAAACCGGGGAGATCGATCCCGCCGTCGATCTGCGCGAGCAAATCGATCTCGATTCGATGGATATACTGAACCTCGCGATCGCTATCCATGCGACCACCGGAGTGGATATTCCCGAAGCGGATTATCCGCACATGACGACCCTCGACCGCGCCGTCGCCTACCTCCGCCCCCGCATCAGGAGGTAATCAGCCTTTACACACGCGGTTCCCCTTCGCTTCAGGGGCCCCGGCTTTCGCGACGAGCATCGCACTGCCTGTCATGCTGAGCGCAGCGAAGCATCTCATGCCACCCAGCTCTCAATGTCATCGCATTCCCTCGGCCGCCCACGCGTTCGTGGCCTGGGATTCTTCGCTCCGGCAGCCTACGCTCGCAACGACAACAACTCGCCTGCGCGATCCTTTTCCCGCGCCGTGAGGCGCATCGCCTCCCGTGACCCCGCGCGCCCCAATGATGCTACAATGCCGGCTTTGTCTTTCACGTTTTCACGGAGAGCAGGCATGACCTACGAGACGATCCTCTATGACGTTCAGGAAAATATCCTGACGATTACCCTTAACCGCCCCGAGCGGCTGAATGCCTTCACCGACCAGATGATGCGCGAAATGGTCGACGCCTTCGATCGCGCCGACGCCGACGACGCCGTGCGCGCGATAATCGTGACCGGCGCGGGACGCGGTTTCTGCGCCGGCGCCGACCTGTCGGCGGGAGCGAAGAGCTTCGACCCCGCGCGCGAGGATCGTCCCGAGAAGCGCGGGGCGATCCGGGGGGACGGAACGATCGACTGGAGCCACGAATCCGTCCGCGACGGCGGAGGGCGGCTTACGCTGCGCATCTTCGAATGTCTGAAGCCCGTAATCGCCGCGGTCAACGGACCTGCCGTGGGGGTGGGCGTCACGATGCAACTCCCGATGGACATCAGGCTTGCCTCCGAGGATGCGCGCTTCGGCTTCGTCTTTGCCCGCCGCGGTATCGTGGCCGAGGCGTGCTCTAGTTGGTTCCTGCCGCGCGTCGTCGGTATTTCGCAGGCGCTCGAATGGGCATATTCCGGGCGGGTTTTCTCCGCCGAGGAAGCTCTGCAGGGCGGGTTGGTCAAAAAGCTCTACAAGCGGGACGAACTTATCCCCGCCGCGCGCGCTCTCGCCCGCGAAATCGCGGACAACTCCGCGCCGGTCTCGGTCGCGCTGCTTAGGCAGATGATGTGGCGGATGCTCGGCGCGGACCATCCGATGGAAGCGCACAAGCTCGACAGCCGGGCGATTTTCGCGCGCGGCTCCTCGAGCGACGCGAAGGAAGGCGTCACCTCGTTCCTCGAAAAGCGGCCCGCGAAATTTCAGGACAAGGTTTCGAAGGACATGCCGTCCTTCTTCCCCTGGTGGCAGGAACGCAAGTACAGATGATCGGAGTCGAGGACTCCAACCGATCGAGAAAAGGTGTGCTCTCTCACTCGCATGAGTAAGCTGTTAACGGCGTTACTCTTTCTGCAGATTCCTGGATTCGGTATTCAACACAATGCCCGGGCCGATGAATCCGCCCGAGTGATCGTTTCACCGGATCGGACGCTACGGGCAATCATTGTCCCTGTGAGACGCGACCGAGGGTTTGAGGAGAGCCGTGTCGAAATTCGTGGGGCAGGCAATAAACTGCTCTGCAAGCAGAATTACTCATCGAGCGACGGAGCGCACGGCCTCAAGGTCGAAGAGGCCCGCCGCCCCACAATCCTGGCGCATCGACGAACCTTACCGGGGTGTTCCAAACGTATGCGTACAAATTTGCGTCTCCGCCGCCGAATCCGATCGGGTCTTGGCTTACGAATCTCTGCAACGTCGGGCTGTAGTATCGGGCGTGGTAGTAATAGAGTCCCGTGCCGTCGTTGTCGCGGCCGGTGAACTGGTAGGGATTCGTATCTGCGCCGTTGACCGTGACACTGCCGAACGGTTCGTAGGTGTAGGTCGTATCGAGAGCTCCGCTGGAATCCGCCAGTGCGAGCGTCGAGCCCAGCATGTCCGTGAGGTAACTCAGCGCGCCGCTTGAATCTACACGCTGGAAATACTCGTCTATGCCAAGCCCCGTGAGCATCGTCGCCGTCACGTTGGGAGGGCTCGCGCCATCGAGTTCCTCGACCGGGTTGAGCCCATCCCTTCAGCTTCGCTCAGGGCAGGCTCCGGTGAGCGTCGTTCCGTTGAACGCGGTCATCGCGTCGTCGGCGTTGAACGCGTTCGCTCTTTCTTTGCTGGTCTTACGCAAGTAGCAGTTCTGAGGTTGCCAGAATTCAAACGGCTGGATCGAGCCCAATCGTCCAAGCGAGAGTCTCGCTCAAGGCGATCCTTCACGCCACGTCGGGACCTTCCGAAATCTCCTGAAGTCGGAAACCCAATCATAGATCCACCAACGCGTGATGCTCACTCCAGCCGAGCGTATTGTCTGTTTCTGCAAGATTTGTTTCGGAGCTCCCAAGACTTCAGGGCTTATGAAGCTGAACTCGCTATGCTCTTCCTGCTCCGTATTGCGTAAATGCACGCGTCCAACCGGTATGTCGAAAGTTTCGCTGGATGGCTCGTCGAAAATCACCTGCGGCCCGCAGGGAAACAGCTTCCAAATCGTCATGTTCAGCTGCAACATGCCCGTGCCATAATCGCTCTCGTTATCGCGCGCGACGATCTCTTGAACACCGGGACTTATCAAACTCTCGAGCGTTATGCGGGGGAGCCGGTTTATTGCCAGCAGGCGCAGGGTCCCCAGATGATTCCACTTGGACCCATCAGCCTCGCCCAGAATGACCAAATA
>JAKAVX010000142.1 GCA_021827465.1 Deltaproteobacteria bacterium
TGAACGTTATCGCATGGCCGTCGCCGGAGGACGCCGCGGATCCGGATTTGGCCAGCGCGGCGAGCTTCCGGTAATCCTCGTACAGCGCCGCCGCGGCCGGGCCGGCCGCTCGGATCTGGTTGACGCGCCACGTGATACGGTTCACTGACGGCACAATTCTGAACGCGGCGTAGCAAAACAGCGCCAGGACCGGCAGGCTTTCGAGGCCCGCCCGGCCTCCGCTCATGACCATCGCTATCACCAGCAGGGCTGCGCAGACGAAGACCGTCTCGGTAAGATACGGCCCCACCGCTTCCATCGTCTTGGCCAGGTAGCCGAGTTTCAGAACGCCTTCCTGTTGATCCTCGAAGGCGCCGGTGAAGAATTTTTCGCGGCCGAGCACTTTGATTTCCTTGACGCCGCCCAGCACTTCCTGCAGCGTTTTCAGCACTCCGCGTTCGAGTTCGCGCTGCTGCGTTCCGTAGCGCGCCGCGACCCGCCGCGTCAGCCGCAGCAGCAGCGCAAACATCCCGAGCAGCGCGGCTGCCGCCACCAGCGTTATCTTTGGCGCCGCGATCAGCAGGACCACCGCGATACTGGCCGCCGTCAGCATCTCCGAGGACCCGGCCACCGCCGCCGACATCGCAACGCCGTACATCAGGTACACACCCTCGTTGGTGTTCCAGATGAGGTCGGCCGAGTTGCGGCGCGCAAAAAACGGATAGGGCATCGACAGATACCCGGACAGCATCGTCACGCGCACCGCGGCGATCGACTCGCCGACGATCTTGTGGCGCAGATAGTGCATCCCGATTACGAGCAGATTCTTGAGCAAATAGTAGAAGGCGACCAGGACCGAGAGCTCGATTATCTGCGCGCCCGCCGTTCGCCACGGCAGCATCGCGACGATCGTCGAAAGCCCGCGGATGTGCGAAATCCCGGCCGGATTCGTGACGCCCTTGATAAGCGCGAAGACCACCGCCGCCGCGCCCCCCTCGACCAGCCCGGTGACGAACACCAGCGGTGCGAGGACGGTCCATCGCCATCGCATCCTCGCCGGCAGCATCGCGACGCACTTGCGCAGCGTGCCGAGCATTCCGCCCCTCGGGCCGTGGGTGTTGTGAGAGTCGGCGCTCAAGCGTGCTCCGGGACGCCGTTGGTCACGGCGCGGATAATCTCTTCAAGCCGGGCGGCAAACATCTTGCGCGAAAAGTTCCTCCTCACGTGCTCCCTGGCCGCGCGGCCCATCGTCTGTGCGGCCGCATCGTCCTCAACCAGGCGCGCGAGCGCGGCGGCGAACGCTTCCTTCGTGGGCGGACACAGGTAACCGGTCACGCCGTCGATCACGGTTTCCGCAGGACCGCCGCTGTTTACCGCGACCACCGGCCGCCCCGCCGCCATCGCCTCGACGGGAACGTAGCCGAAATGCTCGCGCTCAAAAGTATGCGCCACGCATCGGCATCGCGCGAACAGTTCGATTCGCTCCGCCTCGGACAGCGACTTGAGAAACGTGACCTGTCCGCGAAGCCCAAGGCGCTCGGCCAGTGCTTCGAGTTCCGCCAATGTTTCGTGACATTCGCTCAGCCGCTCGTCGAAACCGCCCGCGACGATTAGCCGAATCCTTGCGAAGATTTCCGGCGCGACAAGATCGCGCATCGCGCCAAACGCTTCCACCAGAAGACGCACGTTTTTCGCGCGCTCGTAACGGTTGAGCGACAGTATTGTCACCTCGCCGCCGCCTCGCTCGATCGCGCCGGCACGATAGTCGCCGGGGTCAACCCCCGGGTAAACGATGTCAAGCTCGCGATCCGCCAGGCGCCGAAAGGTTTCCCTGAAGGTGGCGGCAGTGAACCGGCTGTTGACCAGCACGCGGTCGGCCATCCCGGTCGTCACCTCTTCGAGCCAGTCGATCGGCATCCGGTACAAGCGATAGAGTTCGCCGCCGCTCGGCGCGAGAAGCCTGTCCGGAAAGTGACAGTAGAAGACAATTCGCGCGCTCGTGAAGAGCTTCAGCATCGGGATCGGCGCCGACACCAGATCGCAAAAGATCACGTCGAAACGCTCGCGCGAGGACGCGAGCCGCAAGGCGACGTAGCCGATGCGCACGAGGTTGCACGGAACGCGCAGGCGATGCCCGATATGAAGCGGAAGGAAGCCGCCGTATGAACGAATCTCGAGCGCTTGTTTCACCGCGCCGTCGAACGCGCGCGGGTCATTGCGCGAAGTGAAGATCGTCACCTGGTGGCCGTCCTGCTTGAAGCAGCTCGCAGCTTCGATCACCAGACGCTCGGAACCGCCGATGCCGAGTTCGGGATGAAGGAACGCGATACGCAAGGGACGGCTCATGGCGATACGGACGGCTTTCGCAAAATAACCGGCGCGGCACGCTCGTTCCATTCCTCCGGCCATGAAACCGGCCGCATCCGAGCCAGGTTGCCGCGCATGCTGTCGAGCATGGGCGTGCGATTCGGAAATCCCCGGAAAAGTTCGTAGAGATGCCCGGCGAGTTGCTCCGCGTTTGAGAAAAGAAGTCCGTTCTCGCCGTCGCGCACCATTTCCTTAAGGCACGGGCCGTAATCGTATGCGCACACCGGCAGCGAAGCGCCGAACATGTCCGCGATCTTCATCGGCAGATCCACGCCCGACGACGACCGATGACAGCATACTCCGAGGTCGGCCGCGCCGAGGATCAGCGCGTAATCCTCGGCGCTCAGCCACAGCGTCCGCAGATGTATCCTGCGGAGCTTCATGCCAGCTATCTCGCGCTCGTACGCGGCGCGCATCGGTCCGCGCCCGGTCAGCAGGATCAGCAGATCCGGAAAGGACGCGTCGGCGCCGCGATCGGTCATCTCGTCGCATCGGATCGCCGCCCGCAGCAGCATCCCGAGGTCTTCGTCCGCGCTCCAACTGCTCGGGCTCACGATAATCGCGGGCCGCGTACCGTTTCCAATCGGGAAACCGAGGTCAATCCGCGCGAGCGCCGCCGCCCGATCGCCGGCTTCGAGCGGACGGAACACCGCCGCCGGCCGATCGTGGAGCACCGTCGCGCGCGAGATACCGAAGTCGCGCGCGAGCGCCGCCGCCATCGCGTCCGAGACGCAAAGATGCGCGTCGGCGCGGCGTCCGAACGCCCGCTCGCACCATCGCATCAGCCGGACCGCGGGATGCTTCCGGCCAAGGCGCAGTGCGAGCATTGTGTAGCCGAAGTTGTGCCAGTCGATTACGAGCCGCGCCGAGCGGGTCCGCGCGAAAAGCGTAGCGAGCGGCAGGGTCGGCACCGCTGGCGGATTCTGAACCAGCACCACGTCGGGCCGTTCGAGGCCGAGCCACAAAAGCCGTATCAGCCGGTAGGCTTGGCCGGTAACCCGCGCGATCGAGCGCGCGATAAAGCCGAGCGCGGAATGTTGCGCCGACGTGTCCCTCGCGGGAAGGAGATGCAACCTGATTCGGCGATGCTCGCGGAGGGCGCGCAGCGGCTCGCTTCCATCGAAGGCGACCACATCGACGTCAACGTCGTGGCCGGCGAGCGCAAGCGCGTGGTACTGCATCCGCGGGCTGCGGCCAAGGTCGCCGAGAACGATTACCGTTGCGCGCATGATGCGCGATTAATATACACGCGTGGGACTGCCGGATGCCCTGTTTTGGAGGAGCGGTTTGTCAAAAATGGCCGCAATTGCCCCCGCTGCATCCGCACCAGCCACGGGAGGAGCTGCCGCCGGATGGCGGCCTAACGAGCAATCGATTCGGTCGTCTGGCCCAACAAAGGAAGTCCGAATCGCGTGGTTCGCTTCATTTCGGGTGCTACTGGATGCATGGCTGGCTCGCGGTATTGAAGCTGTTGGCGAACCACTGGTCCGAAGCGCAGCCGCTCGAATGGCGATCGTTCATGTCGAAGTCGGCGTTGTCGGTCGCGCTGCAGTCGCCGATGTTGTTCTTGTTGCTGTTGAACTGAACGGTGATTCCGTCGCGGCTATTGCTGTTGCTGACAACCCCGTAGACGTTGTTCGAGTTGCTCGGTTTGGTCTGCACCGCGCATCCGCCATTGCCATTGGGGATGCATCCGACCAGCACTCCGTTCGAGCCGCTGTCGGAGACTTCCGAGTCGGCGATGTCGTTTTGATCGGACCCGCTGACGAAGATTCCGAACTGCCCGTTATCGTCGGCGGTTATCCGCGTGACCTGGTTCAATTTCGCCTTGAAGAGAAGAACGCCCGCCTTGTTGTTGGAGTCGGCGACGAGGTTGTCGATGGCACCGTTGGTGGAGTCGGTCTCGACTCCGTTGGCCCATCCGCTGATGGTTGCGCCGAGTCCCTCCAGGAAGGCTCCGCTTGCGCTCTTCAGGATGTGCACGCCCGCACCTTTCGCGGTGCCGTTGGACGGACCCGTGATCGAGTTGCCATTGAGATTTAAGACCACGTTCTTGGCCCTGATCGCGATGCAGTCGCCAGCGCCGGTGGCGCTATTGCCGACCGGATTGCCGAGCGTGAAGAGTCCGCCCGAGGTGATCGTGCATCCGCATCTCAGAATCGTCCGCGCACATTGAGCCGACGCAATCCCGCTTGCACTTATAATCGCCAGCCCGGCCGCGCCGATCGCACCCAGCATCCGCCCCATCCTGAACCTGCCCATCGTCCCACCTCGTCGTCGCTGCAGCAGCCTGCAACTTGCTGCCGGATATAATGCCATAAAGACTGTTTCATGCAGAGATTAGCGGGTCAATTCGCCATCGCCGCATCAGCGGGAAGGTTTGCCCGACAACCCCCGCGATCGCGCGTGCGATAAAGCCGAGCGTGGAGGGTCGCTTGGACGCGGCGCGTGGGACGAGCAGATGGAGCAGGACGCCGGGATGCTCGCTAAGTGCGCGCGGCGGCTCGCTTCGCGGACTGCGGCCAAGGTCGCCCAATACGATTACCGTTGCGCGCATGTCTCAGCCGGTCTGGCTCGCCAGCGTTTCCGATTTCTCAGTCGCCGTCTCGTTTTTCGAGACTGCCGAGGGCGCTCCGGAGCCTGGCTCCGACGCGTGCGACTCCTGCGGATAAAGCGCGCGTGCCCGCCCAAGCAATCGGAGCGCAATCGACTCAAGCGCGCGGCTGAGCCACCGCCGTATCCGCTCGCCGCTTACGCCCTCCTGATGCGAGGGCTTGGGCGCGAGTAGCCCGTCGTACTCGGCGACTGCCGACCGCACCATGCGTGAGTCCACCTGCTCTGCGCTCTTGGCGTAGGCGAGCAGCATCGCGTTGTGGCCGAGCACGTTGATGCGGCGCGGGATGCCGCCGCTATGGCGCACGATCTGGCGCAGCGCTCCCGGGTGGAAGACCCGGTTCGCGTTGCCGCCGCATAGGCTAAGCCGCTGCTCGATATACTCCAGGACCTCCGCGGATTGCAGCGGCTTGAGCACCGAACGCGCGCCGATACGCTGATCGAGCTGGCGCAGGGAGGGACTTTTCAGCCGGTGCATCAGCTCGGGCTGCCCGACCAATACGAAATGGAGCTGCTTTTGATCGGGCCGGCCGCCGTTGGACAGCAGGCGCAACTGCTCCAGCACCTCGTCGCTTAGATCTTGCGCCTCATCGATAATGATCACGGCGCGCTCTCCCGCCGGCAGCGAACGCAGGAACTCGTCGAAAGCTTCGAGATAGGCAAGTTTGCTCCGGCCCTGCACCGTGAGGTCGAGCTGCTTGAGGATAAGCTTCATCAGCTCCTGGAAGGTCAGCTTCGGGTTGCCGAGGTAAATCGCGCGCACCTTCTGATACTGGCGCGCCAGGACCGCCATCACCAACGTCGTCTTACCGGTGCCAACCTCGCCGACCACGACGGTGAAGCCGCTCGACTCGTGCAGCAGTCCCCACTCGAGCGCGGCGTAGGCTTCCCGATGCGCCTTGCTCATGTAAAGAGCGAGCGGCGAGGAAGTCAGTTGGAACGGCGGTCCGTCGAGTCCGAAATGGCTATAATACATATGCTGTTTAGCTCGCCTCCCCGATCACGGGGGCATCTCGCACAAACGATGCCGGACTTTAATCCTGTCCACGTGACCAGCGTCTGCCGAAAAGTGGCAGCGAACGCACTGCCGTAGCACTGGCGCGACACTGCCAACTTCTCTGACGGTGAATCGATCCGGAGATTGTTCGGTGTTTTTTCGCGTCCTGTTCTATCTTGTGATTGCGATCTTAAGCAGCGATCTTGCGCTGCTTGCGGCCGGAGTGTTGCGGCGCTGCAAGTCGCGCTGACGTCCGGCCTTTGACGTTGGGCGCTTCGTCAGGCGGACGGAAACGTGACGATTACCCTACGATACTGGCTTGCTCTGTATCGGCAGTTACGCAAGGTCGAAACGCATCAGCAGCGGGAAACGCCACGAGGAGTCGAAGCCCTATCACAACGGTATCAACCGTCGCATCCGCCGCACCGGCAGAACCGCCGATGAGTACGGCCGCGCGCATGGGCGCGCGATTAAATATACGCGCGTTGGACTGCCGAGACCTGTATTCGCTTCGAGTCCATCTCTTGCTAGGGGTAGCGCGAGCCGAGGTCAATGTGCCCTGAGAGCGTGGGAATTTATTCCATGGCTCAAACCCGCACCAGCCGCTGAACGATTCTCAGCGCACGGTCCCATCCTGAGCGCGGCGCGCCTCGATTCCTTTTTCGTCGGCATCCCGAGCTTCCTTCCCCGTCATCCTGAACGGAGGCTGCCGGAGTGAAGCGACCGTATTGGAAGTCAAGGGTTGAGACACGTTGCCCACAGGGTCCACAGGCTCTGGAATCTCGGCAAGTATCCCGCCTGTGGACTTGTGGGCAACGCGTGAGCGTTTTACGCGGCGCT
>JAKAVX010000143.1 GCA_021827465.1 Deltaproteobacteria bacterium
GCCGTACAGCGGTGCCGGTACGTTGATGCCCGGCGACAGCATCAGGAACGACAACAGCGACGGCGAGACCTGAACGTCGGGACTCTCGACGAGCGGACGCGGGCCTCGGCCGGTCATCTCGCTCAGGCTCACGCCGGTCATCCGGACGCCGAACGGAAAGCTCATCCCCTGGCCCTGGCTGGAGATTTCGAGCCCTGTCGGCCCGAGAACGCGCGACAGGACCTCGGCGTAAGGAAAACTCGCCGCCAGAAACACGAAGAAGAGCACGACGCCGGCCGCGACGTAGCAGACCTCGACGAGATGCTCGCGGAGAAAATCGCGCTTCAGGTACGAGGACAGCTTAGCCATTGTGCGAAACAGCGACACAGGTCATCTCGACGTCGTAACTATGGGTATCGCCGCTTCGGCGCGTGATATGCAGGCTTGGCACCGCAACCGGGACGCTCAGATGGCGCACGCCGTAGAGCGCGTCGACGATCTGCTTCAGGTTGACATTGGTCAGGCTGAGTTCGACCGAGTGCTCGATCAATCCCCGGTGGAGCTTGCGGTCCGGGCGCGGAGTGATCGAGGCAAGACGGTCGCGCCCGACGCTCTTGGTAAGCGTGCTTTCGAGCGCCGAGAACAGAGAGAAGTCCTTGCCCGCGGTGGAAGTGCGCTGCTCGGCGAGCTTCAGCTCGGCCTGGCGCCGCAGGTAGGTGTCCACCAATGCACGAACCTCGCCCAACTGCTCGCGGCGCTGCTCGACGCTCGCGCGCAGATCCTGGCGGAAGTCGATGACCGGCAGATAAACGAAGTCGTAGATGAAAAACAGGCCGAAGACGATCGCCAGCACCTTGAGCAGAAGGCGTTCGCGCGGTTCGAGCTTTGCATAACGGGCGCGCGCCTGAGCGATTTGCGGTTCGAGCACGGCGCTTAAGCGTTTGAGCGCCGGACCGAGAATCGAATCGATCGCGCCCGCGATACGCGCGCGGATATTTCCCGGCTTCGCCGTCATCTTCCGCTCCCGAGCGCGTCGCGCAACGATATGTTCAGCTCGAAGCTCACCTTCCCGCCGCTCATCGCTTTGGCGTGCACCACCTCGACCGTGCCGAACGTGCGATCGCGCCCGAGCGCCTTTTTTATCTGATCGACCGTGGCGAAAGAGTCGGCCTCGCCGTTCAATTTCACTCCGGCCGCGTCGAACGTGACGTTTTCCATCTCGGACGGGAAGCGCTCGGGCAGATCGCGCGAGATGGCTAGCAGCACCTCGAGCGGCGAGGACTCGATGCCCCCGCCGGCCATCTGAAGGCGCTTGTCCATCTTCACAATCGCGGCGCGCAGCGCGTCAACCGCGTTGTCGGGCGGATTGGGTCCGAGGGCGGGAGCAGCGGCGACGGCGATTGCGCGGTTGAGTTTGTGCAGGCGCGCGAGGTCGGCGGAAACTCCGAGCGCGAAATGAAGAATCGCGACGAGGGCGACCGCTCCGGCCAGGATTGCGCTGGTGTAAAACGGCGTCAGATCGCCGCGAACCCGTCCGCGGAAGGCGAATTCGCCCTGGCGGAAGTTCAGCAGTTCGACTTTCGCGCCGGGTGATTCCGCCATCAGCATCGCGGCGCATCCGGCGAACCGGCTCTTTTCGGAGTCGCTGCCGTCGAGCAGCGCGGAACCGCCGAATTCGCCGGCGTCATGCACGGAGGTGGCGAGACTTTCGGCGATTTCGCGCCGCAGGTCCGGGCTCGCGGCGCCCGAGCCGGCCAGGATCACGTCGGGCAGTTGAACTTCGGCTGAATGAGCGAGGATCGTCTGTCGCGCGGCGCTCAGAATCGAAGCCGTGGCGGCGCGCCCGAGACCGTCGCCGGGCGAAGCAGGCCCCGCCTGCACGGTGCGGAGTGCGCGCGGCATTCCCGCCGAATCGACCAAAACGATCGAAGTGGTTCTCGGTTCGATAGTGAGCAGCAGATGGGCGCTCGGCGGCGTGGCGGAAATTTCGTGCTCGGCAATCAGCGAGGCGATCGCAAGCTCCGACAGGGTGACCATTCGCGGGTCGAGTCCGACGCCCGCCAGAAGCTCGAGATGGTTTCGCAGGTCGGCCCTGCGCGCGAGCGCCGCCACGACCATCGTGTTTCCGTTGTCGCGTCCGAGCCGGGTAAAGGCGACCACCGCGTCGTCGACCGGGAAGGGCAGATGCTCCTCCAGGGCGAAGGGAACGACCTGGTTCAGGCGGCGCATGTCGCTGAAGGGCAGTTCGAGCAGCCGCCTGACCACGAACTCGCCAGGCAGCGCGCTTACCACCATGTCAGGCTTGCCGGTTCTGATGAGCAGGCGCTTGAGCGCCTCGGCAAGGCCGGTTTCGCCGCTCAGCCGTTCTTCTTCGAAGACTCCGGTTAATTGAAGCGAGTTCCAGGTGCGTTCGGCGATAGCGCCCCGCACCAGGTCGCCGGGAGTCTCCAGAGCCAGGATTCGTTGCGGCATAGAGCCGTTCCGTCTCTCAGTCCTCGCGCCAGGAGGCGAGCGCGGCGGTTCCGTTTCCGTTGCGGCGGAAGGAAGCGAAGATTATCTTGCGTGCTCCGGCGAATTCCCCCATCGCGGTTATCGTAAAGTAAACGCTGCTCGTGGTTAAGACCTGCGCGAGCTGCTGTTGCAAATTCCCCATGCCGGGCAAATTCAGGACCTGCAGGACGTTGGTGAACGGAGCAACCTGGCGCGCCTGGACGATTTCGTCGACGAGGCGGGGATTCTGGGCGAGGTCGGGCAGGAGCGAGGCCAGCACGACGGGCGGCGCGGTGTTGACGTTGACCCGCGCCTCCGGCATCACAGTCAAAAACTGGCGCAGCTTCATGAAAGTCGCGTCGTCCATCCCGCGCACCAGCCTCAGATCGCCGATCGTCGGCATCGGGCCGTTTCTCGGCGCATACGGCGGCATCAGTTGCACGTAATAGTCGGCTTCGGCGCCGCCCGGCGACGTGATGCTGTCGCGGTCGAGCCAGTCGATGATGGCGGGGAGCAGGTCGGGCGAGACGCCGATCAAGCTGAACAAGGTTTCCAGGCGCCCAAGCACGAGATTGTTGACCTGGCCGTTTCTGGGATCGACCAGTTCATTGAGGTCGATTTTCCTTGCCGCGTCCACGATCGAGAGATTCACCGTGCCGCCGCCGGCCTGGATCGGCGGAAGCGGCATCGCCCACACGTCGGCCAGCGAATCGAAGGGCTGGCGCGACATGGCTTTCATGCGCGAGTCCTCGGCCAGCACGGCGACGCCGATATTGACCGCCGAGCGGGCCAGGTATCCGGCGCGAAGCTCGTTGGCCTGGTTGGCCGAGGAGAGATAACCGAGCTCGCAGTAAGAGGTGAAATCCATGACGATTATCGTCATAAGCGCGATCGCGAGCAGCGTCGCGAGCAGCGCTATACCCCGTTCGCTTCTAATCCGGGCGGTTACCATAACGGTTGCGCCATCGGGACGTCCACCTCGGTGGCGAAATCCCTGACATGGCCCTCAGCGTCGGCGAGTTCAAGGTTGATTGAGACCGCAAGCGGAAGCTGCTGATTGCGCGGCATCTGGGTCGAATTCCAGCTTTCGACCCATTGCGTGCCGTTGAAGTAACGCAGATGAAGCGAGACCAAGTTGGCGGCCACGATCAGCGCGGGAGGCGGCTTCGGCATCACGGCGATTCCCGTCAAAAGCGCGCTCATCTGGCTTCGCGTCAGCACGAACCATCCGGGATGGTCCGGGTTGGGCGAGGTCGTGTAAGTCACGAGCTGCTCGGCGCCGAATCCGACCAGCGCGCGCTCATGGCCGGCGCCGAAGGTTGAGAGGCTGACGGAATCGATCGGGATGTCGTTCTGCATCTGCGCGGTTCCGACCAGCATCACGTCGCTCGGATAAATCGGAGTCTGTACGGTGTTTTGGAATTCGTCGCCTAGGCGCCAGATGATCCCGCGTCCTTCGCGGTCGAGCGCTAGGCTGTTCTCGCCCTGCACCTTGCTCATCGCTACCGTATGGAACGACTGCGAGAGCATCACGAGCACGATCGCGAGAATCGCCACCGCGAGCATCATCTCGAGCAGCGTGAAACCCGCATCGAAGCGCGGCGGCATTGTCCGGCGAATCATCATTGTTGACCCAGCGGACGGCCCTGCGTCCCGAGCGGCGACTGGTTGGGCGACGCGCCAGGCGGGGCGGTTTGTGGCTCGGGGTAATGGATGAATTCCACCACCGTGAAATTGTTATGAAACCCCGCTCCGTACTGAATCGTGACCTCGACCTGGCGTACGTCGGGGAACATCGGCGACTGTGAGACCACCCGATTCCATCGGAAATTCCGGTACTGCCCCGGATAAATTTTCTTAAAGTCGCCGCTGGTTTCGCCAATCGGGGGAAAACCCTGAAGTTCCGCGTCGGTCATCAGGCCCTGCGCAAGCATCGCGGCATCGCTCAGTTCCCGCGCCCGGATGATGCTGCGGAGATCCTGATGATGGAGCGAGAGCAGGGCTAGCAGCGCGATTGCCAGCACGCCCAGCGCGATCATCACTTCGAGAAGCGTGAAGCCTTCGCCGAAGCGTGAGGACGACGTGGGGCGGGGCGGCATCAGAACCTCTTTCTCGGCCTTCCCCCGCAACGAAACGCGGGGGCAGGAGAAAAATGACACACTCCAGGTCATTGCAGATAAAGCTGCCGCTGGCTCAGATCGCCATTCGCTATTCGCACCTGGCCGGTCAGCGGGTTGACCCCCAGCGTCATCACGTCGCCGTTGGAATCCACGAGATGGATCAGAGTCGCGTCCACGTAGCCGTCCGGGTAGAACTGGCAGGCTATCATGCCGCGACGGCAGGTGCCGATTCCCTCGACCGTGACGTCGCGAATCGCAACGCTGGACGGCAGCACCACCGGCGTGTCGCCGGGCGCCGGGTCGGGCGTGAAAATCGGCAGGGTCGCGTAGGGATCGAGCACCAGCACCCGATAGGTGTTGTGGTTGAGGTCGAAAACCATCCTGATGACGAGCTTCTGAGCCGACGCTTCCTCGTACAGGTAGGTTGCGCGACCGGCCATCGTGCGCGCGACACTGCGTAGTTGCGCGCTCTTGAACCCGCCGAAGTACGGCATCGCGATCAGCATCATCAGGCCCATGATGAAGATGACGACAGCGAGTTCGAGCAGGGTGAATCCCCGCGCGAACGAAGCGCGGGCGCAAGAAAAGCGATGCTTTCGATAGACGCCGTTTGGGCAACGGCGCGGGCTTATCAGCCGCCCGTCAAAAAACGCGGGCGGCGCTTTCCTTCGGAGACGCATCAGGGAGGCGTCATTGCTGACTTCCAATGATGTCGGCGTTTTTGCCGGTGCCGCCCGGTTGTCCGTCAGCGCCGTAGGATTCCAGCGTGTAGGTGTTGCCGTCGCTCTGATAGACGTACGGATGGCCCCAGGGATCGTTCGGGATACTCTGGACATAGCCGCCGTCTTCGTAGTTGGCCGGAATGGGGCCGCTGGTCGGTGCCGTGACGAGAGACTGAAGTCCCTGTTCGGTAGTGGGATAGTTGCCGTTGTCCAGATAATAGCGGTCGAGCGCGGTCTTGAGTTCCGCGATATCGGCTTCGGCCTTGGTTGTTTTGGCCTTGTCGGTTGCTCCGCGCAGGCTCTGGACGACGATCGTGGCCAGCAGGCCGATGATCAGGATGACCACCATGAGTTCGATCAGGGTGAAGCCTTCCTGATGGTTGCGTCGTGACCTCATATCGAAACCCTCTCGTCGAGCCCTCTTATTGCATGAGCTGATTGAGCTGGAATATCGGCAGCAACACCGCGAGCATCATGAAGACGACCGCTCCGGCCATCATCAGAGTCATCAGCGGTTCGAGCACGGTGGTCACCTGCGAGAGCGAAGTCGAGACCTCGCGCTCGTAATTTTCCGCGACCCGGTCGAGCATCTGCTCGATTTCCCCGGAGCGCTCGCCGACTTTCACCATCTCGACGAGCAGGGCAGGGAAGAGACCGCTTTGACCGAGCGTCTGGCCCATCCCGTGTCCTTCGCGGATACTCTCGCGGCTTTGCTCTACGGCCTCGCGCAGAAGGGTGTTGGTGACGACGCCCTTTACCGCGTCGAGCGCAGGCAGCAACTGGACGCCGCTTGAAAGCAGGGTCGAGAGCGTGCGTGCGAACCGCGCGCATATGATACGGACCATCGTCTCGCCGAGAAACGGCAGCGAAAGAACCATCCGATCGTAAAGGCGCCGGCCCCTGGGGGTGCGAAGCGCCGCGGCCACGCCCAGCACGATCGCCGCGAGCGCGATCAGAATCTCAATCCAGTACGAGGTAAGGAATCCCGAAAGGCTGATAAGAATGCGCGTCGGGAGCGGCAGCGCAGCGTGGCTCTGCTGGAAGATGAGCGCGACCTGCGGCACGACGTACGCGACCAGAAAGCACATGATCGCGGCTCCGACGCACATCATGATTATCGGATAGGTCAGCGCGCCGCGCACCTTGGAGACGAACTCGGACTGCCGCTCGCCGTACTCGGCAAGCCGGCCGAGAATCGGTTCGAGCGCCGCCGCTGTTTCGCCCGCGCGGACCATCCCGACGTAAAGATCCGAGAAGACTTCGCGATGGACCGCGAGCGCGTCGGCGAGCGAGGAGCCCTCGCGTACCCGTTCGCGCACCTGCGAGAGCATCTTGCGCACGCCGGACTTTTTGGCCTGTTCGCCAAGCGTGCCGAGCGCGTCAACCAACTGGACGCCGGCGCCAAGCAGGGCAGCAAGCTGGCGCGAGAAAAGCGCCAGATCGGTGGAGGACATCT
>JAKAVX010000144.1 GCA_021827465.1 Deltaproteobacteria bacterium
ATCGGCCAGATGCGCTCAGTGCCCGCCTCGTCGATCACGCGGCGCAGGCTCTCGCGCTTCTCCGCGTCCACGCGCGAGAGCTCGCGTTCGATCGCCTCGAGGTCGGGCGGTTCGGGCGTCGCGTCGACGAAGTAGTCGAACTCGCTCACGTGCATGTAAACGTCGCCGTGCGTGCGCGTGATCGTCGAGTCCATCTCCGCGACCGCGCGCCGCGCGCGCCGGACGTACATGCGCTTGTTCCACTGATGCGGTCCGAAGCTGACAAAGCCCTGGCTGTTGGGCACGCTGGTGGTCACGAAGGTGATGTCCACCGGCTTGTCTTCGGCGGGCCGTTCGTCGTGCGCCTTGAAGCTGGTCGAGAGCAGGTTGGGCAGGTAGGCGGCCTGTTTGCGATCGTGCAGCGGGCGTCCGAGGTTCCCGATGAAGATCTCGAACTCGATGCGAAAGAATTTGCTGAGATCGCGGCTGAACCATCCCGGGTCGACCAGCGGCGAGGACAACCTTACGTCGACGACTCCGTCAAGTTCGCCCGCCCGCGCCGCAAGCGCGTGCTGCATCACTGGCCCGTTGACAAGCGGGAACTGCACCCGCATGCCCGGCTTCACCATCGCTGCAGCCTCTTCGGCAGAGACCCGGCGCGACTCGAAATAGTCTTTCCAGTCCAAATCCCGTCCCCGAGCAGGGCTTTTTTCGGCACGCGTCGTGCCCCAACGCGCGCCAAAACAACCCGCCATTAGCAAGAACTGCCTACCTTGTCCAGAATTGAGCGATCCTCTACGTTTCACCGAAGCGTCTTCTTTCCACAGAGGTTATGCCCACAAACGATGCGCCCGGCGGTGATCAGAATCGGAACCTCGGGTTTCAGCTACAAGGAGTGGCGCGGCGGCTTCTATCCGCCGAAGCTCGCGGGCCCGAAGATGCTCGCCTACTACGCCGAGCGCCTGTCGACGGTCGAGATCAATTACACGTTTCGCGCGATGCCGCGGGCGGCGATGACGCCGGAGCATTTTCGCTTCGCGCTCAAGGCTCCGCAGCGTATCACCCATCTCGCGCGCCTCAGAGGCGTCGAGGATGCGCTCGCGCGCTTCGGCTCCGTCTCGCAGGCGCTCGGCGAACGGCTCGGCCCGGCGCTGTTCCAGTTGCCGCCCGATTTCAAACGCGACGTACCACTGCTCGCCGATTTTCTCGGGATACTCGGCGGGAGAATGCGCGCGGCGTTCGAGTTTCGCGACCGTTCGTGGTTCGATGACGCCGTGTTCGAGGCGTTGCGCACGGCGGGCGCCGCGCTGTGTATCGCGGAGAGCGAGCGGCTTTCGAGCCCGCCCGAGCAAACCGCTCCGTACGCATACTTCCGCCTGCGGCGCGAGGGTTACGACGAGCGCGCTCTCGGCGCCTGGGCGGAGCGGCTTTCGCGGATGGCCGCGCGATGCGAGGAGATGTACGTTTACTTCAAGCACGAGGAGCGCGCTCCGGCGCTCGCGCTCAAGCTTCGCGGGATGCTTCCCGGAGCGATTTAGGTGGCTGGGGTTGATAAGGGAAGGTCGGTACCGGTACGAAATTCTGCGCGGCGGCGAAACCGTTGCGGTCGAGGAAGCGGAATTGCGCGCGGGAGAGCTGCAATGCGTCCGGCGCTCAGCCGACGGGATGAGTCGCTACGAAGCACATGCGTCGTTCGACGCTGACGGCCGTATTGTCCGGCTCGTGGCGCGCTACAGCCGGGGGCCGTTTTCGCGCAGCGCGACCTACGAGGCGGGAGACGATTTTCTGCGCGGAAGCGTAAGCGCGATGGGCGCGCGCACGGTCGAGACCGCCAAACTCGGCCGCTTTCGCGAGATTGACGCGGGGATGGTCGTGTTCAAGGCGCTTATCGTCTCGCACGCGCGCGAGCGCGGGCAGTTGCGATGGACCGGGCGGGTCGTCCTTATCGACCCGAACACGTTGATCCCCGCTTCAATCAAGCAGACCTGCCGGCAGAAGGACGAATCGGGACTGTTATGGATCTACGAGCCGCGGATGGGCGATTCGGAGGAAATCCGCTTCGACGAAACCGGCCGGCTCGTGAGCCTCACCGACAACCGCGGAACGGTCGCGCGGCTTGCCGCCGGCCCGCAGGAATAGCGCGCGAGGGCGTCAGGCGGCGGCCCGTTCCCGCGGCATCTTGCAATCGCCGTCGAACTTGGCGCCGTCGGCCAGCGCAAGGCTCGGCGTGCTGATCGAGCATCGCACATGCGCCGTAGGCAAAAGCTCGATACGCTCGCGCGCAACGATTTCGCCGCTCACGTTGCCCGCTATCGAGACCCGCTTGGCCGAAATCCGCGCGGTTACGACAGCGCCGTTTTCGATCACGATTTCGTCACCGGTGATTTCACCGTCGACTTCGCCTTCTATCCTGGCCGGGGCCTTGAAGAAGAGCTTGCCGGAAACCTTCGTTCCCTTGCCGATACAGGATTCGAAACCGGACTCGCTGGTGCTGCTCATAAATCGCGCTCCCTCAAAGTTTTTTACATAGTCGCGCGTGCGATTCCACCGTGGCCGCTATTCAGGCCGCCGGAGCCGTTCCCCGCCGCCGCGCAACGCGTCTTTGCGCCCCGCGGATGGCACGGTAAAGATATTCTCGAAGGGACACAAGAACATGCTGCGCGAGTATGGACCGGAACGTCTCGGTGGGCAGGGTCTCGACCGCAACCAATACCAATCGGGCGAGCGCGCGATCCTGGTTCTGCTCGGCGACGAGCCCGCGCGCGAGCAGGTCGATATCGTCGCGACCTGGCGCGAGGGCGCCTACGAGGCGTGGTCGCGGCGCGGGATGGTCCGCTTCAAGCGCTACGCCGACGACTCCGACGGCCTGCACTTCGAAGTAATCGAGCAAATCGGCGAGAATCCGCTCGAACGCCAGGACCCGTTCGCCGTTGCGACCATCGAAGAGGAACTGCGCGCCGCCGCGGCCAGCGGCAACCCGTCCGACGATCCCAATCTCGCCTTCTTCGAGCCGCACGCGCTGAGCTATCCTTTCGCCTACGAGCGTATCGCGCAGGTCTTCGACAGCCCGCGCGGTCCCGACCTCATTGTCAGCCCGAAGTCCTACGCCTACGGCTCGCAGCGCGGCCAGCACGGAGCGCTCGACGTCGTGCAGTCTCGCGCGCCGCTCATCTTCTCGGGTCCGGGGCTTCGGCCGGGAAGTTACGGGCTTGCCGCGCGCCACGTCGATATCGCGCCGACGATCGCGCGCCTGATGGGATTCGCGGCCGTGCGCGGTACCGGCGCGGACGGCTCTGAGCGCGAGGTCTATCTGAAGCGCCAGGACGGCCGCGCACTTTCAGAGATCTTTGCCGACGGCGGAGCGCCGCGGCCCGAGCGCGCTTACATGATCCTGATGGACGGGCTCGCGCATTCAGAGCTCGTCTATTGGCTCGCGCGCGATCCCCGCGCGATTCCGAACCTCGCGCGTCTTGCGGCCTCGGGTGCGTTTCTCTCGCACGGCTCGACGGTCAACTTCCCGAGCATCACCTGGCCGAGCCATTCGACGATCCTGACCGGTGCATGGTCGGGCCATCACGATGTCGTCAACCCGACCTTTCATCTCCGCGAGCATCGCCGCACCGTCCCGGTCCAGGGAATCGTCTTCGAGACCGAACAATGGCTCGGCGATCGCGTTGAAACCCTCTACGAAGTCTTCAAGCGCAATTTCGGGCCGCACGCGATAACCGCCTCGATTCATGAGCCACAGGGACGCGGCGCCGACCATGCGGTGTTCGAGCGGCGATTCGTCGGCGACAAGGCTCGCCTCAAGGAAATCACTTCATTGCTCGCCGCCGACGTAAGCCCGCGATGGACCGCCGAGAAGGACCCCGCGATGCATCGTGAGGAGATGATCGACGTGCGCGGGATGGCGCAGCTTATCAACCTGATAGAGCATTGCGGCGACCGGCCGCCCGTCTTCGTCGCGCACGAGTTCGTCGTGACCGACGCGGCGGGCCATGAGTTCGGACCCCATCACGAGGGCCTTCGCGAGGCGCTGTTCAGGACTGATCGCAGGATCGGGCAGGTGATGGAATTGCTGCGCGGACGCGGGCTTCTGGATTCGACATTGTTCGTCGTCACGTCGGACCATGGGATGGCGGCGCAGCGTGTCGAGCTTGCCGCGAATCCGACCGCCGAGCCTTTGCAAAGGGGAGTGCGCGGCGTTTACCCGGAGCCGATGATCTATCTGAGCGATCTTGCGGTCGAATGCGTCAGGGCGCGCGATGGAAGAACGATTCGCGTAACTGTCTGCGACAACGACGCCGCGCCGGATGGAAACCGGCCGCCGGTCGAGGGGGCGCGAGTTGCGATACTTGGCCGCTCGGGCGAGGCGATCGGACGCGCGAGCACGTCAGGCTCGGGCACGGTTGCCTTCGCGACGTCGGCGCATCTTCGCGACCATGAAATCCGGGTCGAGGTCGAGCACGACGAGTTCAACCCGCGCACGATGCTTGCCGACGGCACGCCGATTCTGCCCGATCTGCGGCGCATCCTCTACGGCGACCTCGCGCGCGGCTAGAGAGACTCTATCGCCTGCTTCAGCACGACGGCCTGGTTGTGCTCTTCGTCCTTTGCGCCGTAAATCAGCGTCACGGTTCCCTCGCGCGCTGTCTCGGCGATTTCACGCAGCATCGAAACCGCCTCGGGCCGTTTGAGTTCTTTCAGATAGCGCTTTCGGAACTCGTCCCATTTTTCCGGATCGTGCCCGAACCATCTGCGAAGCGTGTTGCTCGGCCCGAGATCCTTCATCCAGAAGGAGATTTCGAGCGATTCCTTCCCGACGCCGCGCGGCCATAGCCGATCGACGAGAATCCGGACGCCGTCGCTCTTCGCGGGCGCCTCATACGCGCGCTTGATACATATCATTTGCCGCCGCTGCCTCGGCTGCCGGGAAAAGTCTCCCGGCGATCGTTCAGGTCACTTCTTGAGCGATATGAGATAGTCCGCGACCGCGTTCGCATCCTCCGAATCGAGCCGAAACGGGGGCATCGGATGGCGGGCCGGAACGCCGCTCGGCGCTTCGCCGGTCTCCATGAATTGGACAAATTGCGTCCTGCTCCAACCGTTGGGCAATCCCGCGATCGACGGCGCGAATTTCGCGGCTTTCTTCGAGACCACGAATGGCAGCGAACCTCCCTGAAGCCATCGTTTGAGATCCGGCTTGCCGTGGATTCTCGGTGTATGGCATTCGCCGCATACCATGACCCGCTTCACGAGATAGCGGCCGCGAGCGACTTCGCTTTTGGCGCTCACATTGGAGGGTGCCGATAGCACGAGCGTCGCTGCCGCCGCCAGCAGTATCCGGCCGCGGCATTTCACTCCCGTTCCCTCGCACGCGAAGAATTTTTGCGGCTGAGACCCTGTTCGCGCCATTTCGTCTCCCTTGTTTTATTCCGACCACCATCCATTGCGGTCCGCTCAGATGCGCGACTCGGGTTTCACGAAAGCCCGTCTCACGCACCCATCCGCTGCAATCCGGGCCGGTGAAGTCGAACCCTCCGTGCGTCTCGATAAGCATGTTCAGGCTCGTCAGCAGCCCGTCAAGATTCATGCGGCGCTCATCGTCGTTCAAATGCTCATAAACGATCAACGCGCCGTCCTTCGGCAGGGCGTGGTTGGCTTTCCCGAGCAACATGTATTTCTCGTCGAGGTTCCAGCCGTGCAGGATATGCCCCATTATGAGCACATGCGCGCCCGGCATCGGATCCTTCATGAAATCGCCGGGGTAGAATCGCAGCCGCTTTTGAAGACCGAATGACGCCACGTATTCGTCGAAGACCGGGCCGAATGTGCTTCATGAAGTTGGCCGGATCGTACTTCTTCTTGATCGCGACCAACCTATCGTGATTCAGCCCGTAGGCGTCGCGCACTTTCCGCAAACGCTATCGCCTGACCGCGCGAAAGTACAGGAACAGCGGCGCATGCTCGCGCCATTTGCGCAGAAACGGATGCTCCGAGCACGCTTGCTCGCTCGGGCGCGGCTCGTGGATACGCTCGAGCGAGAAGCCCGCATCGAGGATGCCGTTGACGTACTCGGACAGCGTACGGTCGAAACGTGGCACCGCGAACATCTCCGCGTCAGGCGCGTCCGGCGCGCCTGAAAATTTCCAACGCTCGACCCATGGCGTCGAGTCGAAGTACGCCGCAACCCGAATCCCGTTCTCGACTCCCTGCTCATCGTGAAGCCATGTGAAACCCTTGGTCGCAAAGCAGGGATGCAGGATGCTGAACGTCAGGCGTCCGCGCGGCTTGAGCACGCGATAAATCTCCCGCATCGCGCCCGCGAAATCAGGGCCGTCCATCAGCGCCATGAACGACGCCGCCGCATCGAACGCGCCGGCGTCCAGGAGCGCGAGATCCGAGAACGATGCGACTTCGTAGCGGATGCCGAGCGGTTCGCGGCGCTCCTCGGCACGCGCATGCTCGATCATCCGCGCCGACAGGTCCACGCCCGTCATTCGCGCGCCTCGGCGCGCCAGAATCCGCGTGTTGTGCCCCTCGCCGCATCCCGCATCGAGCACTCTCTGACCGGCAACGTCGCCGATGAATTCGAGGATGGCCGGGTTGTTGTAGAACTCGCGGTAGACGTCTATACCCCCGCGCACCCGCGGACTCCACGAATCCGCATTTTGATCCCAATAAGCGGCAACTTCGCGCTCGGTGATGGACCCCTGCTGCGGCGGAGGATCTTTTGCGGCCGGCATCGTGAGACTCCCCCTGTGTTGGTGTG
>JAKAVX010000145.1 GCA_021827465.1 Deltaproteobacteria bacterium
AAGCACGCCCTTGGCATGCGCGAAACTCTTGGAGATGTGCTTGAGTTCGAGAAGCGGCATGGTGGCGGTTCTGCTCCGTTCATCGGCCTTACCCTCAATAATCGAGCCGATAGCGTTCCGCGGCGACGTCGTAGAGTGGGCGCCAGAAAATCCGGTTCAACACTATTACCACGGCCACCATCGACAGCAGGCTCAGCAGGATCATAACGCTGTTATCCGTCCGATAAGTCGCTTCGTCCAGCAAAGCCCCGAGGCCTGCGACCTTGTAGGTCCGACCCTGATAGATGATGTACTCCGAAACTATCAGCGCATTCCATCCCCCGCCCCAGGCGGTCAGGCTCCCCGTTATGAGCGACGGCATCAGCGCCGGCAGCGTCAGCTTGCGCCACCGCTGCCATCGCGAAAGTCCGAACGAGCTCGCGGCCTCTTTCAGGTCCTCGGGTATCTGATTCACCCCGGCGAGCAGGTTGAACAGCAAATACCACTGCATCCCGGTCAGGATCAGCAGGATCGAGGCCAGGTTCATTTCGCCCGTCACGTTGATAACGAATACGACTATCAGCGGGAACAGCGCCGTTGCCGGCATCGAGCCGATAATCTCCGCCGCCGGCGTGACATAGCGCCGGAAACGCGGATTTTCCGCCGCTGCGATAGCGCACGGAACCGTCCAGGCGAGCGAAATCAGGTAGGCGACGATGAGCCGCAGCAATGAGCGCACGGTTGCGCCGGGGATGAGCCGGACCTCGGCGGGCCACGGATGGCTTAACGCATGCACCAGCGCGATGAGGCCCTCGAGAATCGCCCAGGTGAAAAACGCGAGCATTCCAACCAGTATCGTCGTCCGCACTATCTGCGCCATCCGCGCGCCCGCGGGACGTTCTTCAGGCCGGCGACGCGGCATCCGGTCCGTGATTGATTGAATCGCAACCGCCAGCGGATGAATCGCCGTCCGCACGAGCCGGGTCACGAACGGTCCAACCGCGCCGAACACCTCGAGCATCACCAGCGAGCGCGCGGCCTGCGGCGGTGCGGCGGCGAACTCGTAACGGAATTTTTCGGCCCACTGGGTAAGCGGCTGCCACATGATCGCGTCCATCACCACGATAATCGCGAGCAGCGTCAGAAGCCCCGCGATCACTTCCATCCACTGGTTATGGTTCGCCGCTTCCATCAGAAAGCTTCCCAGCCCCGGCAGTTGGTAATGAGCCGGTCCGACCGTGATGATTTCGCACGCGATCAGGAAGTACCATCCGCTGACCCACGACAGGATCGAGTTGTAGACCAGCTTGGGAACGCAGGCCGGCAGAAGCAGGCGCCGGAGCTTGAGCCATCCGGTTACGCCGAACGACTCGAGCACTTCGGCCGAGTCGCCCGGAATCGTCTTGACCGCCTCGTACACTCCCAGCGTGATATTCCAGGCCTGGCTGGTGAAGATGAGAAATATCGTCGCCATCTCCACCCCGAGCCGGCTGCCGTGGCCAAGTGCAATAAAGAAATAGATAGCCGCCGGAAAGAAGCCGATCACGGGTACCGATTGCGCGATATCGATCGCGGGTATCATCACCCGCTCCCATGTGCCGCCGCGCGCGGCTGCAAGCCCGTAGATGATCGAAAAAATCAGCGCGAGCACGTAGGCCGCGAGCATCCGGTAGAACGAACAGAAGGCGTAGTAGGGCAGATGCCTGACGGCGATCGAGAAATGCGGCGCGTAGAGCCGCTCCACCCGATGGCGGAACGCGAAGAAAAGCGCGATCACGGCGGCGAGCGCCAGGAATGAGAGCACTCCGCCCAGAACCGTTCGCGCGCTGAATCTCCCCCGTGCCATCGTCCACCGAAGGACCTAGAATAGCTGCGTTGCGAGCAACCTAAAACGTTTCGACGCCCCGCGCCGCACGTTGACAATTCGCGTTACGCTAAATACGGCTTTCGGGTAATGCCTGAGCGAATAGATGGCGAGTCGAGGGACTGGAGGCTCGGAGCCGAGGCCGAGGGCCGCGCCGAGCCCAAGCCCGCGGCGCAGGAACCGGCGCCCGCGCCTGCCCGTGACCTGAGCGCCATGCGGCTGGACCGTCCGCTCTACGTGCTCACCGCGGAGCATCTCGGATGGTTCTTCCTTCTGCTGTGGACCCTGGTGAGCCGCCTGATTGATTTGGGCGGACGCCCGATGGCGGCGTCGGAGGCGGTTCGTGCTCTCGCGGCCGTCGAGGCGCTCGGAGCCCATCCGCCGCTCAATGCCGGATGGACAACCGCGCTCCAGGCCTTGATTTTCTCGAGCGCCGGCGCAGGCGATTCGCTTGCCCGGATAACCGCGGCGGCATTCGGCATCGTCCTGATCGGTACCGCGTTCCTGATGCGACGCGACCTTGGCCGCGCCGGAGCGCTCGCCCTCGGCGCGATATTGGCGCTCTCGCCGACCATCACCTATTACTCGCGCTCCGATTCTCCGGTGGTGCCCGCGCTCGCGCTCATGATGCTCGGAGTTGCGATGCTGTGCGCGCTTGCGCGAAGTCCCCGGCGGGTAACCGCGATCGCACTCGGAGCGGCCGTCGCGCTTGCGGTCTCGGCCGCGCCCGTGGGGATGCTGACCGGCGCGGCGCTCGTTGTAATCCTGGCGATCCTCGGAATCTGGCAGGCGCTTGCTGTCGATAATGCTGGGGTAAGGCTTCGCGTATGGTGGCAACGCCGGCGCGGACGGTTCATCGCCGGGATCCTCGTTGGGATAGTGCTCTTCTACGCCTTGGAAACCGGGTTCTTCGCGCCGCCGTTTTTCGCCGCGATAGCCGCCCAGGCGCGCCGCAACTGGGTTCCCGAAACCGGTGCCGGCGCGCCCGGTTTTCAGCCGGGAATCGCCTTCTATCTGCCCGAGTTCGTCTTCTATGAATTCCTGACCGTGGCGATGGCCGCGGTTGGAATCCTCGCGATGCTGGCGCTGAGGCTTCGCTCGAAGCTTTCGATAGCGGCGTTTCTCTGGATGGCGGCGAGCGCGGCTTTTCTGCTGTGGACGCCGGTGCGCCGCCCGGAACTGGCGATTGCGATACTCATCCCGGCGGCGATACTCGGCGCTTCGGCCATTGATTGGCTGCATCATACGGCCGCCTGGCGCGTTGTCCGCTACCCGATAGTCGTGCTCGCGTTCCTGACCCTGTACGCGCAGGTGCTGAACAATTTCGTCCGGACCGCGCCCGATCCGACCGAGGCTCCGTGGGCGCGCCACGCCCTGCTCTACTGGACCGAACCCGCGACAACCCTAACCACCACCGAGGAGTGCGAACATGCGCTCAAGGCCGCCGGTCCCCACGCCTCGGTGTCGTTCGACCTCAACTCGCCGGTGCTCCAGTGGTATCTGCGAACGCTCGAACCCTCGACCGGCGCGCAAGCCGCCGCAGTGACCGTGTCCGCGCCGGATGAGCCAAAGCCGCCCGGCGTCGCCGAGAGTTCCGAGTTCACGTTCCAGGAGCGATGGAGTCCCGCGATGAGCGGGCTGGAGCCGGCGCGCGCGCTTCGTTTCTTCCTGACCGCCCGAACCTGGGCGCCGCTTCGGAGCGCCGACGTCAGGCTTTCGACGCGCGAGGCGACGGCCCCACGCGCACCTACCGTTACCGTCGCGCCTCACGCGCAGGCCTCGCAGACTCCCGCGCCAACGCCCGCGCCGTCGGCCTCGCCTTCGCCGAGCACATCGCGGTCGCCCGTTTCGACACCGACTGCTTCAGCGCCCTTGCCAAGCGTGAGCGCCACGCCACAAGCGACCGCGTCACCCGCTCCGCAGAGGCATCCCACGCCGTCTGGAACACCCGCGTCGCCAACTCCGGCAGCCTCACCCACTCCAACGCCGGAGCATCCTGCGGCCTCGGCGGGCAGCGTCTGAGATTCGATTCCGCCCCGCTCTTGGCGACTGGCCGCGACGTACCGGCGGGTTTGCCTGATAGGGGATCGTCTGCGATAACAAGCGGCAAGATGCGCCCGCATGTCGAGGTATGCCCAAACGGGGCGAAGTTTGCCCTGTAGTGCATCCGAAGACAAAATGGGAGTCTCGATGGACGCTATTCTCAAGCTAATCCAGAGTTTCGAGCTTCATCCGGTCGTCGACCATTTCACGGTCGCGCTCCTTATCCTCGGCGTACTCACCGATCTGGTCGGCAGCCTTGCGCCCACCCGGACGTGGATCAGGTACATGGCAGTCACCCTGATAGTCCTGGGTGCGATGGCGGCGGGCGCGTCGTTTGGGACCGGCAGTTTGGAGGCGAAGAGGGTTTGGGAACATATCAGTCCCGACGCGCAGCACGTTCTGCATCTTCATGCCGAATTCGGCAAATACCTGGCGATTACCTTCGGCGTGCTTGCGGTATGGCGAATCCTGATCCAGGCATTCGGTTTCGCTGCAGGCTCGCGCTCGCTTTACCTGCTGATCGCGGTTCTGGCATGCGGCGCGCTGCTCTATGCGGGATCGCTTGGGGGAGAACTCGTCTATGGCTACGGGGTCGGGACAGCGCTGATGAGCCCGACGGCGGGACCGAGCGCCGAAGCTTCGCCCGCGGCGACTCCGACACCTGAGGTGCCGACCGGAGCGCTTCCAACCGTCTCGGTGCCGACCGCGACGCCAACGGCGGTGCCGTCCCCCGAAGCTTCGCCGTCAGCGTCGCCTTCGCCGGCGGTGCCGGAGGCGTCTCCCAAACCTGCTGAGCCTCCGGCGGCGCATCCGTCTCCCGAAGCGCACGCGTCGCCGTCCGCGCACACGGGAGCGGCAAACCACGCGACACCGCCGCCGAACGTCTGACTCGGCCGCGGCGGGCAAATCTTCTTCGCGCCCATCGCGAACTACCTGACGTCAGCGGATTGACGGAACATCAATTGCATCGTCGAGCGCGGGCGGATAACCAGGCTCGACGAGTACGTGGATTCGGCTGAGACCGCGATCTTTCGCAAATGAACGCTGAGCCTCAACACTCGCGCATGTAAAAGCAGTGGCGCGGTGATCGTTATCCATGCGCGCTAATTCACGCTTCGGGGGTTTTCGATGCAGCGGCGTCAGGTCGGAGTAGTCAAGGAGCTAAGGCGTTTCCCGGTCAAATCGATGCTCGGCGAGACGGTGTCTGAGCTTGCGATCACCAAAACGGGTGCGGCAGGCGACCGGGCGCTTGCGCTGCGCGACCTCGAGAACCGAAGGATCGTGACCGCCAAGAAATTCGCCGCGATGCTCTCATTTCGCGCCGAATGGGAAGGCGAACCAGGTTCGTCGCCGAGTCCCCGAATCAGGATCACGCTTCCCGGCGGGCAAGTTATCCATGCCGACGATCCCGGCGCGTCAGAGGCTATCTCGGCCGCGCTTTCCCATCGCGTGCAACTCGAACGCGCGCCCCATCCTAATGGCGAGCGCGCTGGAATCGATCCCCGCACCGTGTTCGGCGACGTTCCTATCGGTAACGTCATTCCCGGGATGACCCCCGAGGCGGCGCCCGACTTCTTCAACCTGTCGCAGGGCACCTTCTTCGATTCTGCGGCGATTCACCTACTTGCTACCGGAACGCTCGAGCATATGAGCCGCATCGTTCCCGGCTCGGTCTTCGATCCGCGGCGATTCCGCGTCAATATCGTCGTCGATACGGGCGCCGAGGCTTCCGGGTTTGTCGAAGACGGATGGCTCAAGGGTACGCTCGAGGTTGGCGACGGAGTGAAGATTGCCGGGATGAAGCCTGCTCTCCGATGCGTGATGACGACCCATCCGCAGGAAAATCTCTCGCGCGACATGGCCGTGCTCCGCGCCGCCGTGCAGCATCATAGCGCCAACCTCGGGATCTTCGCGTCGGTCGATTCTCCCGGCGGCGTACGTATCGGCGATCCGGTCTTCCTGGTGGGCTAGTGGCGTCGCGCACATATGCGTGTCTGTGGAATGAGGTTCTTCGCTTCGCTCAGAATGGCGCAAGTGCCTGTTTTTGTTTGCCATTCTGAGGGCGGGCTGCCGGAGCGAAGAATCCATGCCGCTCACGCCCGCTGTAAAGGATATTTGCAGGACACGAGACTAGCGCCGAGTCCGAGCGTGTGCGCCGGACTTATCCAGCGCCTGAACCCTGCTCTCTGTGGAGACACGAATGCGCCGGCTCTTGCCGCCGAGTATCGTTCGGATCGACGATGGCGCTCCGGCGGGCCTTCGCCCGCCGCGCGCGGATGGAACGTGAGCATCGGAAAATAGTCGTCGCGCCGCGCGCAGCCGATCGAATCGAGGCGGCGCGCGGATGGCTTCGCGTGCTCTCCTGCGACGCCGAGGCGCTGGTTATCGCGCCGAGCCGCGAGGCTGCGGACGATCTCGTCCGCTCGATAGCGGCGGGTGATCGCGCGCTCTTCGGTCTTCATCGCCTGACCGTGAATCGGCTCGCGGGCCTGCTCGCGCAGGCGACGCTGCTCGACGCCGGTCTTGCTCCGGCGGGCGCGCTTGCGGTCGAGGCGATTGCGGCCCGCGTCGTCAATCGACTTTCCGAAACCGGCGCGCTTTCGCACTTCGCGCCGGTAATCGACATGCCCGGCTTTCCGCGCGCGCTCGCGAGCACGATCGTCGAACTCCGGCTCAACCGGACTGCGCCCGAAGCCGTCGCGCGAAACGGCGCGATCGGGCAGGCGCTCTCGGCGGCACTGGCCGAATTCGAGCAGGAGCTGCTCAGCGCCCGGCTCGCCGATCGCGCCGCTGTGCTGGTCGCGGCGATTAGCGCGCTCGAAAGCTCGCCGCTCCCGCGATTCGCAGGGCTTGCCACCCTGATG
>JAKAVX010000146.1 GCA_021827465.1 Deltaproteobacteria bacterium
ACGGGCTTGAGACGCTGGCGCGCAGCGGGCGGCGCCACTTCTCCAGCATCCTGCGCGACCTCATCCAGATCGGCCTCTACGCGGCGATCGTGATGCTGGTGTTGTGGTCGGATTTCCACGTAAACGTCGCGCCGCTTCTGGCCACCGCCGGCGTGCTGACCGTGGTGATCGGCCTCGCGCTTCAGGAAACCCTCGGCAACATCTTCAGCGGGCTCGCGCTCCAGCTCCAGAAGCCGTTCGACCCCGGCGACTGGGTTCGCACCGGAGAGCATCTCGGGCGCGTGCTCGGAATCGGCATGCGTTCGACCACGATAGTGACCCGCGCCAACGAGCGGCTCGAGGTTCCCAATTCCACTATCGCGAAGGACGTCCTCGTCAACTACGGCAACCCGCCGGTTGGCGACGAGATCGCGCTCGGTCTCAGCTACGACGAGCCCCCCAACCGGGTCCGCGAAATGGTTCTAAAGGTCCTGCGCGATATTCCGCAGGTGCAAAGCGAACCGGCACCCTCGGTCCTGGCGTGGAGCTACGACGACTCCTCGATCCGTTACCGAATCAAGTACTGGCTCGCCGATTACACGGCGCAGGAGCAGGTCCGCGACACGCTGCTCACCAGCCTGTGGTACGCACTCAGGCGCCATTCGATGGTGGTGCCGTTCCCGACGCGCACGCTCGAGATGAGCCGGCGGCGCGCAAAGGGAAGAGGCGAGCGCGAATACGAGCGCGAGATTATAGGCGAACTGCGCGCAGTGGACTTCCTGCGCGAACTCTCGGACGACGAACTGCGCCTGCTCGTGCCTCACGCCAACGTTCGCCAGTTCGGTTCCGGCGAAGCGCTGGTGCGCGAAGGCGAAACCGGCGATTCGCTCTATATCGTCCGCTCAGGCGTCGTGCGGGTTACGGTGCGCGGCCCGGACGGCGAGCAGCGTCACATCACGGACATGAAGCGGCCGGCGATCGTCGGCGAGATGGGAATGATGACCGGCGAGGCGCGCAACGCCACGGTAAGAGCGCTCTCCGACGTCGAGGTGCTGGAAATAAGCCGCGAGGGATTCAGCGAACTGTTCAAGAAGCAGCCTGAGACCGTCGCGCAGATAAGCGACATAATCGCTGCGCGGCACAGCGAAAGGCGCGAAATCCTGGCCGCCGAGGGTAGCGCTGACGGGCACAACGCGCGGCGCAACTGGCTGGTCGCCAAGATGCGGCAGATATTCGACATCTGAACCCTAGGCCACTTCCAGCAGCGCCCGCTCGAGTTCGTGCAGATTTTGTGACGGAACCACGGCGCTCACCTCGCGCGCGTACTGGAATATCGCGCTGTCTCCCGTGCCCCATCGCGCCGGCTCCTCCGCTATCAGCCACACCACCGCGCGGCACATCCTGGCTATTTCGCGCAGCAGATCGGCGCGCGGGGGACGCCGGTTGTTGCGCCCGTCGCCCATGATCACCAAAACCGTCGCGCGATTCAGCAATTCGCCGCGCCGCTCCCATAGCTCGCCGAGCACGCGGCCGAAGTCCGAACGGGCGTAAAGATCGAGCGCCGGCGTCATCACCAGGTGCCCGTCCTCGAAGTCGGCTTCGGCAAGCCGATCGACGTAAACGAAGCTCCGCACCCGGCGAAAATGCGCGCGCGCTCCCGCCACGATCTCCAGCATCAGGGTGGACGAATATCTGACCGAGCCCGAGATGTCGGCCAGCACCACGAGATCGATATGACGCGGGCGGCGCGCGCGAAAGCGCAGATCGGAAAACGCTCCGCCGCGCTGAATCGAGGCGCGAATCGTGCGGCGGAAGTCGATACGCCCGGCCTTTGCGCTGCGAAGCCTGCGTCCGAGCCGCACCCGGTAGCGCCGCGCGAGCGGTCCCAACGCCTCGCGCGCCTGCTCGTATTCCAGGTCCGAGTAGCGCGAGAAGGGAGTGCGCTCTACTGCGTGAAGCCGCGCAATCCGCCCGGCCTCGATTCCCGTCGCAGGTTCCTCGCCCGCGGCGCGCGGCTCTTCTCGCGCTTGGCCTGTCTCTTCGCTGGCCTGCTCGGCCTTGCGCTCGGGCTCGGCGCGGCGCTCACGCGCGGGCGCTTTCGATTTGCGATCCTCGCCGAGCTTGCGCGGCTTGGCGGATTGTCTGGGCTCGGGTTGTTCGGGACTTCGCGAAGTATCCGGAGATTCGCCGGGCGAGCGCGCCGAGGAAGGCGTGATGGAAGTCCTGTCGCCCGAACGTTTTCGCGAGATGTCGCGTTTTTCTCCCGGTGGCCGGAAGAAGGCGGTGAAAAGCTCGTCGAAGACCGGCCTGTCGGCCTCGTCCTTGATCAGGGTTGCGCAAAGCGCCTCGCGCATCCGCGCCATCTCGATTCCCGCGACCGCAACCGCGTTCATCGCGTCGATCGTCTCGGCAACCGAAATCCTTACGCCCGCCGCGCGAAGCCTCTCGATGAAGCGCAGGAGCTGTTCGCGAAGCGTGCTCATCCCGACCGTCCGACCAGCGCCGAAACCTTGCCCTCGGCCTTCTCGCGATCGTCCTCGTGCTTGAGCAGCACGCCGAGCGTCGATCTGACCGCGTCGGTGTTGAGCTCGCTGACGCCGAGCCGGACCAGCGCGCGCGCCCAGTCGAGCGCCTCGGCGACGGACGGCGGTTTTTTGAGCCCGAGCTTGCGCAGCGCGTTGATGAAGCGCGCCGCTTCCGCCGCAATCCGTGCGTCGAGTTCCGGAACCTTGAGCTCGATGATCCTGCGTTCCTGCTCGATCCCGGGAAAATCGATGAACAGATGGAGGCATCGGCGGCGCAGCGCCTCGGACAGCTCGCGCGTGCGGTTCGAGGTGAGCACGACCACCGGCCGCTCAACCGCGCGAATCGTCCCGAGTTCCGGGATACTCACTTGGAAATCCGAAAGCAGTTCGAGCAGGAACGCCTCGAACTCCTCGTCGGACTTGTCGATCTCGTCGATAAGAAGGACGACCTTGCGATGGGCCGCAATAGCCCGGAGCAGCGGTCGTTCGAGCAGATACTCGCGCGAGAACAGATGCTCGGAGATTTCGTTCCAGCCAAGGCCGCGATTCTCGTCGGCCTGAAGGCGGAGCAACTGCTTCTGATAGTTCCATTCGTAAAGCGCGCGCGCCTCGTCGAGACCCTCGTAGCACTGAAGCCGGATCAGTTCCGTCGAGAGCATCTCGGCCAGCACCTTGGCGACCTCGGTCTTGCCCGAGCCGGCCGGGCCTTCGATCAAAAGCGGCTTTTCCAGCGCAAGGGCAAGGTAAATCGCGGTCTCGATACGCTCGTTGGTGATATACCGTGAGCGTTTCAGCCCTTCGCTTACGAATTTCTGCTCGATTTTCTCCACTTATTAAAAGGATCGCAGGCCCGGCAACAGCCAGTCAATCGGGGGTTTCGGCCGAGCTTGCCGCACCCGTGGCACAAGCCCAAGCTGCCGCAGCGCGGGCGGCAAAGGGGGGCGGGGCCACGAAACATTTCGGGGCATCAATGTCAGGCGCGCTTCGGGCGACTCTGCTGTCCGGGCAGAGCGCGGCCTTTCAGTGCGGGTCCCGGTCGCGCGCTCATGTCGCGCGCTTCGATCCTCGACTTGCAACTCGGGCAGATAAGTTCCGGCCTGATCGAGTGCCCGCACGGGCGATGCACCAGTTCCACCGGCACCCCCGCTCGTCCCGCCATCCAGCGGTCGCCCCACTCGATCATCGCGACGATCAACGGATAGAGGTCAATGCCCTTCTCGGTCAGCCGGTACTCGAATCGCCGCGGATGCTTTTCGTAGGCGACGCGGCGCACAATTCCCTCGCGCACCAGTTTGCGCAGCCGGTCGGACAAACGGTGCGGCGTCACCTGCAAATCCTGCTGGATCGCCTCGAATCTTCGGATGCCGAGAAACGCATCACGGACGATCAGCATCGTCCAGCGGTCGCCCACGACCGACAGGGTGCGCGCGACCGAGCAGGTCATGGTGTCGATTTCGTTCCAGCGCATGGGCCGAGCGTCTCCTCGGAGCCGTTGACTCGATAATAGGTTCCAAAGTAGAAGTCAATCAAGTTTGGTTCCAAACTGGAAGTGACTCGTCAGGGCCGGGACGCGCGTCCCGGCGGGGAGTTCGCCGGATGAATGACCAATGGCGGAAAACCGCGTGCATCCTCTGCGCAGCGAACTGCGGTATCGAGGTGAAGCTTGACGGGCGCCATATCGCACGGGTTCGCGGCAATCGCGACCATGTCGCATCGCAAGGCTATGCGTGCGAGAAGGCGCAGCGTATCGACTTCTACCAGAACGGACGCGATCGGCTCACCGCCCCGCTGCGGCGCAAGGCGGACGGCAGCTTCGAGGAAGTCGACTGGGACACCGCGATTCGGGAAGTCGCGGCCGGCTTCCTCAAGGTCCGCGACAAATGGGGCGGGGCCGGCATTCTCTATTACGGCGGAGGCGGGCAGGGGAATCATCTGGTTGGCGGCTACGGAAACTGCACGAGACGCGCGCTGGGTTCGATGTTTCGTTCCAATGCGCTGGCGCAGGAGAAAACCGGCGAATTTTGGGTCGATCACATGATGTTTGGCGCCGGCCTGTCAGGCGGCTTCCCTTACGCCGAGGTGGCAGTATTCGTAGGCAAGAACCCGTGGCAGTCGCACGGCTTTCAGCGGGCCCGCCCGGTGCTGCGCGAAATCGCGGGCGACCCGACCCGGGCGCTCATAGTTATCGATCCATGCCGGACCGAGACGGCCGAGATGGCGGACTATCATCTGCGTGTGCGTCCCGGCACGGACGCATTCTGCCTTGCCGCGATTCTGGGCGTGATGGTGCAGGAGAATCTGATAGACCACGACTACGTTCGCGATCGCACGCGCAACAGCGATGAAATCCTGGCGGTGCTGAGCGAGGTTCCGGTCGGAGACTACTCGAGCCGCGCAGGTCTCAGCGAGGAGTTGGTGCGCGAAGTGGCGCGCCGAATCGCGCGAGCTTCCAGCGTTTCCGTATATGAGGACCTTGGCATCGAACAGTCGCTCCACAGCACCCTGAATTCGTATCTGGAGAAGCTGCTTTTTGCGCTGACCGGGAACATCGGGAAGCCGGGTGCGATGAACGCGACGCCGAACCTGATCGCGCTGGCCAATGGCCATCTTTCCAACAAAACGAGCCCCGTTGGCGGTCATCGAATTATTGGCGGGCTGATTCCGACCAACGTAATTCCTGACGAAATTCTCACCGATCATCCCGGGCGTTTCCGCGCGATGCTGATAGAAAGCGCCAACCCGGTTCATTCCGTAGCTGACAGCGCGCGGATGCGCGAAGCGTTTCGAGCGCTTGAGTTCGTGGCCGTTATAGATGTCGCGATGACGGAGACTGCGCGCGAGGCGCATTACGTGCTGCCCGCGTGCTCACAATATGAAAACTGGGAGGCAACCTTTTTCGGGGCGCTGACTTTCTCTGAGAAGGAATTCGAAAACAGCTTCACCTTGCGCGCGCCGATCCTCGATCCGCTGCCGGGAACATTGCCGGAAGCGGAGATCCATCGGCGTTTGGTCAGTGAGATCGGCGCCATGACCGACGAGGACGTTGCGCCGTTGCGCGAGGCGGCGAACAAGGGCAGGGCCGCGTACGCAAGGGAACTGGCGCGGGTAGTGTCAGAACGGCCCCAGTTTTCGGACATTATGCCGGTTCTCCTGTACGAGACTCTCGGGCCGTCGCTCGGAGCAGGAAATGAGGCCGCGGCTGCGGTGTGGGGTATCGCTCACAACTTCGCGCGGACTAATCCCGAGTCACTTCGCCGCGCCGGCTTTGTTGGCGAAGCTGATGAATTGGGCGACGCATTGTTTGACGCCTTTCTCAAGAATCGCTCAGGCGTCGTTTACAGCATCACCCAATACGGGGAGACCTGGAACACAATTCCCGGCGGACGGGTCAATCTGGCAATTTCGGAATTGATTCCCGAGCTGAGATCCCTGCGTGACGAGCGTCCTTCTTCGGATCCGAATTTCCCGTTCGTGCTCTCCGCAGGCCAGCGGCGCTCAGGCACGGCCAATACCATCATCAGGGATCCGAACTGGCGTCCCAAGGACCCGCACGGCGCGCTCTGGATGAACCCCGTCGACGCATCCCAACTCGGAATTCAAAGCGGCGGGCGGGTTCGCGTCATTACCAGGCGAGCGAGCGCGGAAGCGGTGGTCGACGTGACCGACAGGATGCTGCCCGGTCATGTGGCGCTGCCGAACGGAGCAGGCTTGTGGTACCCGGATCGCGAAGGCCAGGAATTCCTGCACGGCGTTGCGCCGAACGAGCTTACCGCAACCGAGGACCGCGACTGGTTTGCCGGCACGCCTTTCCACAAGCACATCGCCGCAAGAATCGAGCGCGTCGTGTAGAGAGCACGGAAAGACTCCGGCTGATGGGTGGCGAGCCTACCCCCCCGGCTCGACCCGATCGAAATTGTCCAGCGGCTCGCGCACGCGCCGCGCCATTTACGTTTGTATCGCAACGAGTCGCGTGAGTGCTCGGAACTGGCGAGCGTAGGAGCGCTCGGAAAACGCTCCGCGGATTACGTAGCCCGGATGGTACATCGGGTAGAGGATCGTCCCGCCGCTCATGACCGGCGTAGGACGCTGATTAAGGGCACTTTTCGAGCGCAAGCGCGAGATAAATTGCGGTTTCGAGACGTTCGTTGGTGATGTATCGGGCGCGCCTTAACCCCTCGCTTACGTCTGGTCGATTTTCTCCACCTGTTAAAAGGATCGC
>JAKAVX010000147.1 GCA_021827465.1 Deltaproteobacteria bacterium
ATCGGGTTCATGCTTGGCGACGTAAATTTCGCGAACCTGTTCGTGACGCTGAACGGGAAACATTACCTCTCGCTCGCCGCGGCTCACGCGGCGGGCGCGCCCACGCTGAACTACGGCGTATTCATCAACACGATCATCGACTTCATAATCGTGGCCTTTGCGATGTTCATTGTGATTACGCAGTACCAGCGCCTGGTTGCCACGTTCAGCGCGCCCGAGCCGTCGAAGACGCGCGACTGTCCGTATTGCCTTTCGGCGATTCCGAAAGCGGCCACGCGATGCCCGCATTGCACCTCGCAGGTCGAGGCGCAGGCAGCCTGACCCGGCTACGGCGGAAGGCCGCGCGGGTGCGCGCCGGCGCACGCAAAAAAAACGGCGGCGGGCGCAAGGCCCACCGCCGTTCGGTCGCCGTTCAGAGGCCGGATCTCAGGCGTCGAAGTAGAGCGCGAATTCGTACGGATGCGGACGCAGCCGGTTCTGGCTCACTTCGCGCGCCATCTTGTATTCGATCCAGGTCTCGATCAGATCCTCGGTGAAGACGTCGCCCTTGAGCAGGTACTCGTGGTCGTTCTTGACCGCGTCGAGCGCTTCTTCGAGCGACGCCGGCATGTTCGGAACTTCCTTCAGCTCCGCCGGGGTGAGGGCGTAGATGTCCTTGTCGAGCGGCTGGCCCGGATCGAGCCGGCGCTGGATGCCGTCGAGACCCGCCATCATCATGACCGGGAACGCCAGGTACGGGTTGCAGGTCGGGTCGGGGAAACGCACCTCGATACGCTTGGCCTTGGGCGACGGCGAGTACATCGGGATACGGATCGAGGCCGAACGGTTGCGGCTGGAGTACGCGAGGTTAATCGGCGCCTCGAAGCCCGGCACCAGGCGGCGGTACGAGTTGGTGCACGGGTTGGTGAACGCCGCAATCGAGCGCGCGTGATGGAGGATGCCCGCGATGTAGTGCAGCGCGAGTTCCGACATCCCGGCGTAGCCCGATCCCGCGAACAGCGGCGTGTCGCCCTTCCACAGGCTCTGATGCACATGCATTCCGGAGCCGTTGTCGCCGAACAGCGGCTTGGGCATGAACGTGACCGTCTTGCCATGGCGTATCGCCACGTTCTTGCAGATGTACTTGTACCAGGTCAGCCAGTCCGCCATCGTGACCAGCGACTGGAAGCGCATGTCGATTTCGGCCTGTCCGGCGGTCGCGACCTCGTGATGCTGCTTCTCGACGCGGATTCCGACCCGCTCCATCTCGAGCACCATCTCGGTGCGGATGTCCTGCAGGCTGTCGTTGGGCGGCACCGGGAAGTAGCCTTCCTTGTAGCGCGGCTTGTAGCCGAGGTTCTGCCCGTCCTTGCCGCTGTTCCAGGAGCCCTCGCTCGATTCGATGAAGAAATAGCTCGAGTGCTGATTGGTGTCGTAGCGGATACCGTCGAAGATGAAAAACTCGGGCTCGGGACCGAAGTAGGCGGTGTCCGCGATACCGGTGGACTTGAGATACGCCTCGGCCTTGCGCGCGACGTTGCGTGGGTCGCGGGTGTAATCGCCGCGGGTGATCGGATCCGAAATGTCGCAGATCATGGTGAGGGTCGGATCCTTCGCAAACGGGTCCATAGTGGCCGTTGCGGGATCGGGAATCACCAGCATGTCGCTCGACTCGATCGACTGCCATCCGCGGATTGACGAGCCGTCGAAGCCGAGTCCTTCGTCAAAGGCCGACTCGTCCTTCAATTCGGAAATGGGCACGGTGAAGTGCTGCCACTGGCCGAGCAGGTCGATAAACTTCAGATCGACCATCACGGCGCCCTTTTCCTTGATCATTTCAATAACCTGTTTCGGCGTCATCGAACGCTTAACCCTCCTCGCCTCTTTAGGGACGGCGACCCTTGGCTTTTTCTATCTCGTACGCGACGGTCTCTGGACCGTGGCGAACACTACCTTACCAAAAAGTTTCCCGCTAGAAGCCTGCCGGCAATGCCGCGACTCCCCATATTTTCCGCGCTGCCCACGAGCGTCGCAGATGCTGCCCATTTGGGCATCACGACAAGGCACAACCCACCGTCGCCGCCTCGCAGCAGCCCGATTTGACAACATTTTCCGCCTCTACGGCCAGCCGTCTTACAACATCAGGTTCAGGACAGCAAAGTAGATGCCGAGCATCGCAAGCCCGATAGGAATCGCGATCCGCGCCCACTGGCCGCTGCGTATCCTGAGCAGCCCCGCGGCAATTATGTTGGGGATGTTTCCCGGGATGAGCAAGCCCCCCGAGATCAGCAGCGAGAGAATCGCTTCGCGCGCCCGCCCAAGCGACATGTCGTGCACCTCGAGCGCGACCAGCGTGGCGTTGTCGAGCACCGCCGACACCGTATTCGCCCAGAACAGCACCTCCTTTCTCAGCATTCCGACGTAACGCGACGCGAGCGGGCCGAAGGCGTCGCTTATAAGGACAAGTCCCGCGATAAACGCAAACACCTTGATTCCCTGCACGAAGGCCTGCCCAACGGTCTCGCGCACGTGGCGTTCCGAAGCCGCCGACTGGTACTCGCCGCGCGCAAACACTCCAGCCAGTGTCGCGCTCGCCGCGATTGCCGGAATCACATACGGCCCGAGCAGGAAGAACAGCCCGAAGAACGGAAGCTTGAGCGCATGCGCCGCAAGCGTCGAGAGCGGCTCGCCGAGCGGCGTCAGCGCCGCGCCCATCCCGACCGCGAAGCATCCCGCGACGGCGACCTTGACGCGGCCGTCGGCATCGAGCCTTAGCAACCCGATTATCTCGACCAGCACCAGCGCCGCGACAATGGCCGTAATCACGCTGGAGAGCATCGCGAGCCCGAAGATCGAGACCGCCGCCACGATCGGGCGCGGGAACTTTCGGCGAAGCCGCTCGAAGCCCCGGTCCAGCGGCTCGCGCGCGTATCGGAACAGGAGCGCCGAGAGCACCGCGGCGGCGGTTATCGGAATCGGCTCGCTTGCCGCCTCCCGCACCAGTTCGATCCGGAATCCGCCGGCCAGCAGCGTCGCGCCGACCCCGAGCACGAGAAAATAGGTTTCCAGGTTGCGCTCTACCCAGTGGAACAGGAGCGGTCCGAACAAGAGCAGGACCAGGATCGTAATCGCGGACCAGAGGTTCATCGCCGGCTTGCTGAGCGCAATCGGAACGCCGCTCGCCGCGCGCGTCCTGCGGCGCATCGGTGGCGGCGGCGCATCGCGCCTTGAAGTTTGCGATCTTCATAACAAAGAACCGGCGGGCCCGCATACGCGAACCCGCCAGTTCATTTTCCATCTCACCCGTCCCGGTCGTGGAACCCGTGGATGGGCACGCTCATGCCTTCGATTGCCACGCGGACTTCCTAGAAGAAGAGTCCCGTTTCGAGCACGGTCGCGACCCGCGACGGATTCCTGCCCATCGAGCCGAACACGTCGCCCGACGTGTAGTTCTCCGCGTGCATGTAAGACAGCTCGCCGCGTACGAAGTAGTTGTTGTACTGGTAGGTCGGCGTCACAGTCAGCGACCACGCGGAGCTCCCCGGACCGTACAACAGGTTGGCGGAGCCGTCGGTGCTGTTGCCGGTGCTTGCGATGTATTCGGCGCGGCCCGCAAGAAAGAACTTATCCGTGAGAGCGTAGCTCGCAAGGATCGCTCCGCCGATAGTTGAAGTGGACTTCAGCACGCCGATTTGCTGATTCTTCGGTACGTAGGTCCATTGGAAGTACGGCTCGATGATCCACGGCGCCGCGTTGTATTCGTAGATGAGGTTGTAGATCTGGCCGTTGTTCTGCAGCACCGGCGTCGCGAAGTTCGAGAACTTCGAGAACCCGAGGTTGCCGCCGCCGACAAAGCTAAGCGTGTTTGTCGGGTTGATGGCCCAGGCGAGCGAGCCGATAAGCCAGGTGTAGCTGTTGGAGTAAAAGCCGTTGTTCCAGCTGAGCGAGGCGCTCAGCGGGCCTTGCGCGTAGTTGAGCTGCACGCCGCGGTTTACCGCGTTCTCCTGGTTCCATAGCAGGCCGCGCTCGATGTTCAGGTTCTCGAACGTGAACGTATATTCCGCGCCGATCAGCGTCGGCAGATTGCCCGCCTCGATCGAGAAGCTGTCGGTAGGCTGGAGTTTCAGGTAAGCGACCGGCAGCGGCCCGTACAGGCCGTTAATCGCGTTGCCCGCCGAGATATACGGCACTCCCAGCGCCGGGATACTGTACGCGCCGGCCTGCAGATAGAACTGCACCGGACCATCGGCCTTCTGGAGGATCGCAAACGCGTTGCTGACGTCGGCGCGATCGGTCCTGTCCGCGCTGGTCGTGTTGTTCTGAACGATACCGATGCCGCTTACGACGCCGTTCAAGTCGAATTTCTCAAGGTCTGAGAGCACCGGGGTCTCGGTGGTGCCCGGTATCGCCAGATCGATCGGCCTGGGGCTTGCCCCCTGCAGCGGACCGGCGATCGCAGGCGACGCAAGCGGCGGCGCCGGCGTGGGCGCGGGGGCCGGGACGGCCTTCGCCTTGAGCTCTTTGACCTCGGCCAAAAGCTTCGCGCGCTCCTGGCTCATCTCATCGATTTGCTTGGTGAGCTGATCGATCTTGGCCTGCTGGCTGGTCGAGGCGCTTGTTCCGTCCGCGAGCGCATTGCCGCCCGCTGCAAAAAGCAACGCTGCCAGCATCCCGGCGGCTATCATACGAAAGGTTCGGCTTGCGATAGTCACGCTTTCCTCCTTCCAAAATTGGCTCTTTGCCAGCCTTGTGGCTGGGCCGAGCCGGAAACGCGAGACCTGAATTCAAATTTCGTACCCGCCCGGAAATCCCGCGCGCGAAGCCAAAATGCCTGCTCCGCCTTGAGGAAATTGGCGAACTGGTATGTGATGACGCCTAGAAAGGATGCACTTGCCACGCCGGACGGCATCTTTGGACCCGCGCGCGCGCCACGCCGCCTCCGACGCAACCGGCATCGCCCGGAGCGATCGGGAATCGGTTACGGCGCGGAGGGGCTCTCGCACGGCGGCGGCTTGACAGGACGAGGATCGGGCCATGGACTTCGAGCTTACATCCGCGCAGGAAGAGATCGTCCGCCAGGTGCGGACGCTTGCCTCGCGCTTCGACGACGAATACTGGCGCGAGCGCGACCGCAAGGGCGAGTTCCCCAACGAGTTTTACGACGCGGTCGCAAAGGCCGGCTATCTCGGCGTCGCGATTCCCGAAGCGTACGGCGGCAGCGGACTTGGAATCACCGAGGCGGCGCTCGTGATGCGCGAAGTGGCGGCCTCGGGCGGCGCGATGGCGGGCGCGAGCGCGATCCATCTTTCCATCTTCGGGGTAAGCCCGATCGTCTTTCATGGCAGCGAGGAGCAGAAGCGCCGCTTCCTGCCGCCGGTCGTGCGCGGCGAGATGCACGTATCCTTCGCCGTCACCGAGCCCGACGCCGGCAACGACATCACCCATATCCGCACCTTCGCCCGGCGCGAGGGCGATTATTACGTCCTCAATGGCCGCAAGGTCTTCACCACCAAGGCGCGCGAGTCGAAGAAGATGCTCATCCTGACGCGCACCACGCCGTTCGAAAAGGTCGCGAAGAAGACCGACGGGATGACGCTGTTCTTCGCCGAGATCGATCCCTCGGCGGTCGAAGTGCGCGAGCTGCACAAGCTCGGCCGCGCGGCGGTCGATACCAACATGCTCTTCATCGACAACCTGAAGGTCCCGGCCTCCGACCTTATCGGCGGCGAGGGCCGCGGTTTCCATTCGCTGCTCGACGGACTCAACCCCGAACGCATCCTGGTCGCCGCGGAAGGGATCGGAATCGGCCGCGCCGCGCTCGCAAAGGCGGTGCGCTACGCGAAGGAGCGGGTGGTGTTCGGACGCCCGATAGGCCAGAACCAGGCGATCGCGCATCCGCTTGCCGACGTGTACACCAAGCTTGAAGCGGCGGAGTTGATGATGATGAAGGCGGCCTGGCTCTTCGATCATCGCAAGCCCTGCGGCCCCGAGGCGAACACCGCCAAGCTGCGCGCCGCCGACGCGGCCTTCGAGGCTTGCGACCGCGCGGTCCAGACCCTCGGCGGCTACGGGTACGTGCGCGACTATGACGTGGAACGCTACTTCCGCGAATGCCGGCTTTTGAAGATAGCCCCAGTCTCGCAGGAGATGGTGCTTAATTCCATCAGTGAGCACGTGCTCGGGCTTCCGCGCTCCTATTGATCAGCGCGCGCGAAGTCCGGGCCGAAACAACCGTGAAGAAGGGAAGCCTCATCATTCTCGTCTCGTCACTCGTGTTCGTGGCGCTGATTTTCCACTCGCTCCTCGACGTACAGCCGGTCCAGGTGCTGGCGAGCCGCCTCGAGCGCGACAACGGCAAAGTGTTCGTGGTCGGCAAGGTCAGGAACACCGGCTCGCGCGCCGTCGCTATTGATCTCGAGGTCCACTACTACGCGAAGAGCGGTCAAAAGCTTGGGCAGGACACGATCTCGCTGAACGATCTGAAGGCCGGCGAGGTCGAACCGTTTCGCAGTCCCCCGCGCGTACTGCCCGGAGTTGCGGAATTTTCGCTTTACCTGAACCACGGCCGCAACCCGTACGGCAATTGAGGACCCTGTTCAGCCGTGCCACCGGCGGACAGACCTCGTGGTGGAGATCCAGCGAATCTTGCGCCCTGGCTGCATTTGCATCGTAAACCTGCCGAGACGCGGTCATTCAGCGCTATAAAAACCCTCTA
>JAKAVX010000148.1 GCA_021827465.1 Deltaproteobacteria bacterium
CCGCACGCTCGGACATGTTGCGCATGAACTTGTCGACCGCCTCGGGCGTCGCCGTCTTGAGCGAGAGCGCGACGTCCTTCAGGACGACCGAGCGCAGGACGGCCTGGAGCGCGACGTCGTCGAGCTCGAAAAGCACCTGCGTCCGCAAAGGTTGCGCGAACCAGAAAACTGTCCCTCGCTGGACACCGAAAATTTCGAAGCCAGGGTCGATGATGTGCGCCGAACGGCCGTCCTGCGCCTTGGCGATGCGGCTTTCAATGCCTACGCGCCGGCATTCGATCAAGGGCTGCCGGACCTTTTTGGCCAGGCGTATCACGTCATCGCGCAAGAAGGTTTTGTCGCAATGTACACCGGGGACGCGCAATTCAGCTCGGAAATTGCGAACCGCTTCGTGTTGCTGGCGGCGGGGAGCCTAGAGCGGCTCCGCGCGCAGCTGCAGCCTAGTCAGTTTCCGGCGTGGGCTGGGCAAATCGCGCTTGATCTTGTGGAATTGTGCGGGTATTCGGTGATTTTGTCAGGTCTGGACCGTTCCGACTACTGGTCGCCGTACCGTACTGCGCTAGATCAAATTCTCACGCAAGGCGATGCCCTGTGCGTTAGGCTGGACGCGTACGTGCGTCTTGCACGGTATAGCAAGGAATCGCTGATGATTACCCCTCGATCCCTGCTGAGGTTTTCGTGGGACGGAGCACTGCGCAAGAAACGCGAATCTGCAGGACTTCGCGGGCGCGAGCGGTTTGGATACGGGACCCGACGAGCGCGCCCTTGGCACCCGAACCCGCTCATACGCGCAATGCTGTCGGGCGCTGATCGCGAGGATGTCGCTTTCGACGCGTTCGTCGCGGCGTACATCGTTCGACGGTGCGGCATGTTGGACTGTTTTGCCGATTCGGCAGTCAGATTCATTACCCGGCTCCGCCGGGAACACCATGCTGGCAATCGTTTTCGCCGCACGACGCAGCACTCAACCTCAATTCCGATCTTTTCCAGGGCGCAACTTGACGCGCCGCGCGCGTTGCACAACGCCGCAGTGGACTTCGACGAAGCGGACGGGGATGAAGAGATCGATTAGGGTCGTGCCGTCGGTGGCGGCACGTCTGTACAAGGACGCGACGGAGCGCTCACTGACGTGCTATATCCTCGGCGAAGATTTGCACCTCTCGGTATTTCCATTTCAGGACGAGCAGCAGCACGTGACCCTCAGCGTCCTTAGGGGCGACGAGGAGGCCGTCCGTCGCGCTGTTGCACTCGCAATTTCTGAAGAGAGGGACACCGGCTGGTTTGCGCAGCGTTTCGGCGACTTCGTGCGCTCCGCGGCACAAATCGCGGTCGCCTACGGCGACGCGTCTTACGAGATTGTCTTTGAGAGGGGCCGGCTTCGCGGGGCAGCTCGCGAGCCGGACTCGGAATTTTCATTCGGGATAGATCCCATCATGCCGACGACGCTGCATCACATCTTCGGTCGCCCGGTTCAAATCATACCCGGCGCAGATGCCAAGGAGTGGGGACGCCGGCTGATTTGGTTGGACAAGTCGAGCACGTTTACGCTAACCTTGCCGGGGATTCCACCAGGGCGCTGGCGGCGCATGATGGAAGCGCTAGCTACGCTCGATCAAGGTTCGCACGATGCAACACTTCTGAACCGTCCTGGTTTCGAATTCAGAACGCAGCAAGAATTTCTGAGGGCATCTCAACTTCTCATTACGTGCCCCATTCCGTGGGTTCAACGAGGATCTCTGAGGCCGGAGAGCATGTCCGAATTCTACGGCCTCTACAAATGGTTGCTGATGAAGCGCTTCGTGTTCAGATTGCGCGAACGCGTCGTCAGTCTCTTGAATGACATTCTCAGTGCGGCCGGACGGGTAAAAGGCTTCTCGGCAACCGTTTCAGTATCGAGCCTGCCTCGTGCAGAAGACGTGGATCGCGCAATTTCCGATCTCTTGGCCGGTCAAGACTCTACGGAAAATCTTGTTCGGCGTTTTCTGTAATGGAAACCCTGCCTGCCAGTACCAAGGTCATCGGCAGAGGCAGTAAGCAACCTATTTTCTAGGATCGCGCCGGTCAGCTTTCGCCGCGACCTTTTCTGCGACGGAGATCATAGCGGCTTCGAACCTTCCGTACTCCGTTGGCTCAGTGCCGGGCTTGCCGTCCAGCGCTACGATGGTCCGCATAGGTACCACGTCGCGGAGCGCCTCGTGGATCCCGACTCCGAAGGCACGCTCGATTACGGCGATGCTTTCTAGGGGTTGGCGCCAGCGGCTCTTCTTCGGCACAGGCGTGGGGGCCGGATCGCGCGCGACGCCCATGTGCGCGGCGCCTAAGGCGCGCCGTCTCCTTCCACCAGCGCGGCGAAGGCCGGCCAGTGGCGCGAGTACGGCAGGCTGGCCCAGGGCGTGGAAGCGCGAGCAGGCCGCGAGCGATAGGCCCGTAGCCTACGCGATCGCGGTCGGCGAGAAGGCGTCGAGCTTCAGGGTCGAGCTTCAGGGTGACCTCGCGCAGGAAGGAATCACGATCGCGCTTCGTGCTTTGGCCGTGCTTCCATTCGCGGCTACGCCGATGGTGCTCAGCGTTAGCGGTTCCACGCTTACGGCTGGCCGCCGCGTTCGCGCGCGGGTCGGGACCTTTGAGCGTTTGCGAGGCTAGGACTTCACGCGCCGTTGCGATTGCGCGCTCGGCCCGGGCACGACGCACAGCCGGTATACTCGTCTCGCGGTAGCGCTGCTGTGATCGCGCGCTCGCTACGGAACTTGGTATGGCGCCACCGCAAGACGCACTCTCCGTCGGTAGGCGCAAGGCCGGAAACCGACAATCTGGGGTCGAAAAGGTCAGTCGTATGGAGGATACCGGCATAAACCAATTGGAGAGATGGCTGAGCAGTCGAAAGCACCGATCTTAGGACGGGCAGGCGGGGGAGTTAGGAGGCGCCCCGCGGGTAAGAACACGGATGTGCTCCAGTCAAGCTGGAGTTAGATACGCGGCAGTGACCTTCCAGAAGGGCGGCGATGGTGGCGGACTTCGGAATAAATAGAGAGATCAGAGATGCGGTTCGGGATCACCCAATAGCCATAGATTTGTTTTCTGGTGTCGGCGGTCTGAGCCTAGGCCTTGAGGCGGCAGGATTCCACGTGGCGGTGGATGTTGAGATAGAAGACATTAGCGGTCGTTACGCTCAGCACAACTTCCCGCTGAGCAAGGTCCTTTCCGGCGAAACTCTCGGAGATGTCAAAAATATTGACGGAAGCGCGCTTCGTCGACACGCGAATGTGCGGACGCGGGGCGAGATCGCCTTGGTTGCAGGTGGGCCACCATGCCAAGGGTTTAGCATCGCCGGAAAAAAGACGGGCGTTGACCCGTTAAACGATCTGGTGGATGATTTTGCCCGGATCGTTCTCGATGCTCGCCCACTAGCATTTCTTATGGAGAATGTTCCTGGGATTACAACCCAAGGGTCAAAGAAGCTGGCCGCATGCGTCCGCGAGTTGCGTAAGGAATATGACGTGGCGGACCCTGAAGTCCTATGCGCGTGGCATTTTGGTGTACCGCAAACCCGGAGGCGCGTTTTCATAGTAGGCTTTCGCAAGGACCTAGGCGTTACGCCCTCGTTACCCCAACCGACCCATGAGGCCCCCAATCAAAACATAGCCCTCTTCGACGTAAGCCCAACGGCTTGGGAAGCAATATCCGATATTCCTCACGTCGATAGGTATGTAAGGCTCATCAGCGGTGATCGCGTTCCATACGAAATCGAGCCGCTCCACGAGTATCAGCGAATGCTGAGGAGTGACCCCATAGGAGCCTTCTCGGGCGTCATTCCTAGAAGTTGGGATCCCAGTCTTTGCACGAATCTGCGTAGAACGCGCCACGGTGACGCTTTACTGAAGACGTTTGAAGGCTTGCGATTTGGGCAAGCCGATCCGGTCAGCGGCATAAGGCGCTTGCACCCGCATGAGCTAGCGACAACCATTAGGGCGGGAACCACAAAGGCGCGCGGGTCCTGGTCCGCCCCCCGACCGCTGCATCCGTTCCAGAATCGCGTGCTAACGACACGAGAGTGCGCTCGCATTCAGAGCTTCCCGGATTGGTTTCTGTTCCACCCAATAAAATGGCACGGCAATCGAATGGTCGGCAATGCGGTTCCGCCCCTACTTGCCCGTGCCGTCGGTCGTCATATTCTGCAAATCCTTGGGCTTCGTGCGCAGCCCAACTTCAACGGCGCAACGCTCATTCGCGACGATTCTCTTGTGCAATCGGACATCGAGGCCGCGCAAAACTCAGACTATCACAAACGTTCAATCTCTCAAAAAGTAACATCCTGGTCGAATCGACGTACAGCATAGCAAAATGATTACTGAACTTTTTGGCGTGTCGGCCGCTGACGCCGCCGTAGATTGGACTGCCGTAGTTGAGGGACGGACCTGCCCTTTCCTCAGACGCGAGTGCCTGAAAACGCGAAAGAGCGATCCTTCGGTGGCAATCGGAAGTTGTAGCGCCTCGGTTGGGAAGGCTGGGCCTACGGTGCTTTGCCCGCACCGACTCCTTGAGCGTGGCATCATCTTTAGCGACGCCTTGCCCCTATTGCAACTTCACGAAGCGGGAAACGAGATTCATTTGGTTCGTGAAGTCGAGATCCCTGGAGGCAATGTAGACTACTTCCTGATCTCCACGCGCGAGCGTAAGGTCATGGACTTCGTTGGGATCGAACTTCAGACGTTGGATTCCACGGGTTCAATATGGCCTCAACGGCAAGAATTCCTAAGAGCGCATGGCGTTTCACTGCTCGATGAGGAATTTGAAAACTCAAACTTTGGCCTGAACTGGAAAATGACGGCTAAGACCATTCTAATGCAACTGCACCATAAATTGCAGACCTTCGAGAACCTGAACAAGAAGCTCGTGCTCGTGCTTCAGACGCCACTTCTGAACTATATGCGGTCCAACTTCTCGTTTGGGCATCTGGCATTGCCGCCGCGTCTCGGAGATGCTTTACACTTTCACGCATACGACTTCCACCAACGCGGGGTCGGATTCGAGATCTCTTTCGAGGAGAGACTTAGTACCGATGTCGCGGGGATAGCTCAATGTCTTGGGCTGAACGCTAATCCGAATATTGAACTTGAGGCAATGTATGAGATTCTTGCCGCGAAGATAAATGACGACACCGTCTTTCGGCTTTCTTCCTGAGGCAAGATGTCGGCAAGCTATCGCATGAGCTGCGTAAAGAGCAAGAATACGGGCCCTGAAATGGCGATGCGTCGCCTGCTCCGCCACGCGCGGCTCAAATTTCGCGGGCATATTCGGGACTTGCCCGGTACACCCGATTTTCTCTTGACTGACTACGATATTGTCATCGAAGTTGATGGCGAATTTTGGCACGGAAGGGACTTCGCTCGGTGGAGGAAGTCGCTAGCGCCTGGTTGGGAGCGCAAGATTTCGGAGAATGTGAGGCGGGATCGCCGTAACCGCCGGGGACTAACGCAGCTTGGATATGAAGTCGTGTCCCTCTGGGGGCGCGACGTGCTAAGGAATCCGAGCGGCTGCATTACGGAAATCCTTGCAGCCGTCAGACGCGTCAAAGGAGGCTGACTTATGCCGATGCCCACCCAGCACAAACTGATGTGGTACGTGCTTCTGGCTCTGCGCACACTCGGCGGTACCGCGACAAATTCGGAGGTGGAGGCAGAGATCGTCTCGATCCTTGGCCTGTCGCCCGAGCAGGCAGCTCAGGCACATCGTCGATCGCGGATAACCGAACTCGGATATCGATGCGCTTGGGCGAGGACCTACCTACGGAAGATGGGAGCCATCAGTCCTGTGTCAAAAGCCGTCTGGCGCCTGACGACGGTGGGGGCCTCGCTGAATGAGTCGGCAGCGAGAATCAAGCGCTAGGATAGATCGCCTTGTTTACGGGCGGAATCGCGGAAGCATTGTGGCATGGTGCGGGCGCGCAGGCCGACATAGGCCTGCACGAGCCGAGGCAACGACGGACGGAAACCCCAACAAAATAAGGCCCTGCGCTAAACGACGACACTAATCATCATCGCCAGGCTCAGATTCGAATCTCGCTCTCTTCGCAAACAGGTTCGTTGCGCTCCGGCGAAGCAGGGCCTGTAATTTGTTTGTCGCTCAGTCGTTGTGTTTAGCCCCCAAGCGTCCTTCGGCTGCCTTCTTGGCGCTCTCTTTACGCTGCTCTGGGGTTAGCGCGGCCTTTCTCGCCGGGCACCGCCCTTTAGGCCGCCACGACGCCCTAGCGCTACGGCAGCCGGGTCCTTGCTCGACGGGCTCAACTCGATCTGCCTGCCCCGGTTACCTGGTCGCGAATGGACTTCGCAGCGAGGATCGGATCGGAGGGTGGTTTCCCTGAGCGCTTAGGCATACCCTGAGCCTATCACGCTTCGAGGCCCACGCACTACCGCGCCGCCGATTCGAGAGGGACCACTACGAGCTCGACACGGCTGTTGCCATTTGCTCATCGAGCCGCGATTTGTTCGAGGAACCCAAGCCGGGCCCGGTTTTTGCCCACCGGAAACAAAATAGTTCAACGAATCGGTATTCGTTGAACTATCGCAAAGAACTTGGTGGAGCTGTCGGGGTACTGCCCCCCGAGTCCGAAAAGCCGGACCAACGCGTTCTCCAGGCTCAGCCTCGATATTGCCTTACTCGAACGCCCTCC
>JAKAVX010000149.1 GCA_021827465.1 Deltaproteobacteria bacterium
CGGGATCTCAAGCTCGGAAAGACGATCTCCCAGCCACGGCTGCGCACCGGTGCCCATCGCGCGCAGGCTTAGCGCCAATCCCGAAGGCGCGCATCCCAGACGTACGCGCCTCAGATGGTCCCGCTTGCCGGGCGCAAGCGCGGCGAGTGAATCGAACAGCGGGTTTCGCTCCCATCGATCCACGAACGCCTCGATTCCCTCACTCTCGACGAATGCCGCCAACTCCTCGTCCGACCGCCTGCGTCGCGCGCGCTCGGAGCCGTCGGCGATACCGGGCGAAGCGCTTTCGAGCACGAGTTTTTCCACGCTCGACGCGTGCTCGAGCGCGATTGCAAGCGCCAGCCTGCCACCCATCGAATATCCGACCAGCGCGAATCGAGGCGCGTCGAGATACTCGGCCATCAGCGCCGTGACCATCGCCGCCGCATTTCGCATCGAGTAGTTTTCGGGTTCCAAACCCGCCTCGGTACCGCCGTGGCCGGGCAGGTCGATACTGACCACGCGCCTTGAATCCGAAAGCGATTCGCGCAAATCGAGCCAGCTTTCCCTCGAGCCGGTAAAGCCATGCAGGAGCACGACCGGGACGCGACGTTCCCGCTCGGGAGCCTTCGCTCGCGGACCCTCATCGCTGAATTCGACCGCGACTCTGCCCAACGCCGCGCGCCTGATCACGCGGAATCTCCCGGCGGTTGATGTTCACGCAGGCGCCCAAGCGCTTTCGCAATCGCCTCCTGATGCGCCTTCAGGTTCCTCGCGCGGTCGCCGGGTATCTCGACCACATGCAGCCCGCGGTGCGCCAATGCCGCTTCGACCGCACCGTTGAACCGGTCCCACGACTCGACTCGTGCGTAGTGCGCGCGCCCGATCGCGGCCGCATGTTCGAAGTCGAGCCCGTGCGGAGTGCCGAAGAAAGTTTCGAACGCATCGTCGCCCAACGACGCCTGCGGCAGGAAAGAAAAGATTCCGCCGCCGTCGTTATTGATGACGACCACGAGCAGATTGATCGAGTGACGCGCCGCGATATGAAGCGCGGAGAGATCGTGAAGAAAGCTCAGATCGCCAAGCACGAGCGCGGTGGCAGCCGGTCTCGACGCCGCGGCACCCATCGCGGTCGAAAGAACCCCATCGATACCGTTAGCCCCGCGATTACATCGCATCGCAAGCGCGCGCCCGCGATGCCCGGCGAAAGTGTCGAGGTCGCGGACCGGCATACTGTTTCCGACCTGGAGCAGAGAGCCCTCGGGCAGAAGGCGCAGCAGCTCGGTCAAGACTTTGCCTTCGAACATCGCGGTTTCGGCGGCGAGTATCCCGTCGAGCGCGTCTCGAACGACGCGCGAGGCCGCGGTCCACGAATCGATCCACTCAGAGGCGGCCCGATTCTCACCAAGCGCTTCGGCAATTCCAGCGCAGAAACCGGACGCGTCGCTTCGCGCGATTTCGGTCGCGAGATAAAAAGGGTCGGGCCAGGTTCCGGGTTCGGCGACGATCACATGACAATCGCGGCGCCGGTGCGAGAGGAACTGCCCGAGCGCCTTCGAAACGGGCGGATCGCCGAACTGGATCACGGCGTCAGGCTGATTGCGAGAAAGAAAATCGGGATCGCGCAGAAGGATGTCATAGGCATCCACGACAAGCCGGCGGTCATGTCCGCCGAACCGCAGTCCCGAGAGCGGATCGGCAAGAATCGGCCATCCGAGCCTCTCGGCGAGCGTCGCGATTGCGCTCGCGCAGTGAGGCTCGATTCCCGGTCCGCAGACGATCACGCCGCGTTCGCACTCACGTATCTCGCCGGCGATCGCGCGTATCGCCTCGCGGTCGAGCCTGGTGCGATAAGGCTCGACGCGGACGTAAGGGCGCTCCGATTCGACGCGCGGCAGCGGCGCGCGCAGCGCTTCGGCTTCTTCGGCGACGTCGATCAGCGGCTCGCGCATCGGGAGATTCAGGTGAACAGGACCGGCAGGCGGTCCGAGAGCCACCGAAACCGCGCGGCAGGCGAGAGTGCGGTAGTAACTGTCAAGGTCGGTTCCGGCCGATGGCGCCGCGACATCGACGCTCCATCGCGCATGGCTGCCAAACATCCGCACCTGATCGATTGTTTGCGCCGCGCGGCAGTCGCGCGCCTCGGGCGGGCGGTCGGCGGTGATCACGATAAGCGGAATCCGCGAGAGTGAAGCCTCGGCTACTGCGGGCGCATAGTTGGCGGCAGCCGTGCCCGAGGTGCAGACGAGGATCACGGGACGACGCGTCTCGCGCGCAAGTCCCATCGCGAAGAATCCGCCCGCGCGTTCCTCGAGGATGACCCACGGCTTGATCCTTCCCCGGAGCAGCGCGGTTACGATCGCGGTCGAGCGCGACCCCGGCGATACGCACGCATCGGTTACGCCGGAGCGCTCGAACTCCTGCACCATCGCTGCGGTCGCGCGGCTGTTCGGATTACCCGGCGTGGTCAATCCCGGAACTCCTCAGCAAGGCGCTGAATTTAGCTTCGGTCTCGGCAAATTCGGCCTGCGGATCGGAGTCGGCCACGATTCCCGCGCCCGCCCAGAGAAACATCCGCGGGCCGTCGATCAGAGCCGAACGGAGCGCGACCGCGAATTCGCCATTGCCCGCGCCGTCCATCCAGCCGACCGTTCCCGCGTACCATCCGCGGCCCGGCTCCTCGCGCTCGATCAACTCTCGCGCCGTCTCGCGCGGGACTCCGCACACCGCAGGCGTGGGATGGAGCAGGCCGGCAACTTCAATCGCACTATGCCGGCCGCGCAGGCGCGCTTCGACGGGGGTGAACAGATGCTGCGCCTCGGGCAGGCGCATCAGGGCGGGCTTGCCGGGTATCTGAAGATGATCGGCGACGCTGCCGAGCGCCGACTTGATCGCCTCGCGGACGTATTCGTGCTCTTCGAGATTTTTCCGACACGCGAGAAGCGATTCGCCCAGCGCACGGTCCTGCTCCGGCGACGAGCCGCGCGGCGCGGAACCGGCCAGCGCACCCGAAGAAACGCGATCGCCCTCGACGCGCACGAGCAACTCGGGAGTCGAGCCGAAGAGCGAAGTCGTCGCGCGCGAGAACCAGAAACTGAAGCATCCGGGACGCGTCTTGCGCGACGCGCGGAGAAGCGCGGACGGGTCCACATCGGCGCATTCAACCTCGATCCGCCTGGACAGGACGACTTTGCTCAGAACGCCCCGCTTCACCATCGCGCGGGCGCGTTCGACGCGTTCGCGCCATCGCGCGCGCTGCTCCGCGAGGGCCGGTTCAGGGTCGCAAACTCCGTTCAAATTCGATTCGCATGCGCCGACCGCGGCGATTGGCGAAGGGAACGCGGGGTCAGGCCGCTTCTCGCGCTGCTCGTCCCAGACTCGCGTGAGCGTGCATCGCCCACGGCGGCGTATCCACAGAATCCTGGGAAGCATCACACAGGCGGCGGGAAATTCGCGCCATTCGTAAGCCGCGGGGTCGCGATCGGAAAATCCGAATCCGCCCACCATCAACGGCCCGTCGCATGGTTCGCCGGCGTGCGAACTCACGTTGATTTGCGAGAGAACTTCGCGCGCGCGTGATGACAGATCCTGAAAGCGCCGCGCCCCGCTCGCGCGCAATTCCACGACCGAGCCGAGCGCGGCGATAGCCGTGCCGCTCACGGGATGCTCCCAGTAGAAAAACGGCGACGCTCCGCTCGCGCGCGACAATTCGAGCAGGTCGGGCGGATCCGCCACCGGCGTCGTTTCAGCGCGAAGAGAGGAAACTTCAGACATAGCGAAACCGCACCCGACCTATCGGAGCGCGGTGACAAGCTGCACCGCACCGCCCATCAGCCGCCGCTTGGCAATCGATCGAAAGCCTACCGCGCGTAACATCTCCATCAGCCGCTCCTCGCAAGGCAGGTATGCGACCGAGGACGGAAGATACGCGTACGCGTAACGATCGACGAATTTTCCTATCTGCGGCACGACGTGATTGAAGAAGACGCGATGGCCGAAGCGCAGGAGCGGCGAAGAAGGAGTATCCACCTCCAGAAACGAGATTTTTCCACACGGCTTCAGCACCCGGTAGCATTCGCGAAACACCGCCGCCAGGTCCACGAAATTGCGCAGCGCGAATCCCGATACCACCGCGTCGGCGGAGCCTTCGCGAAGCGGCAGCTTGCTCGCGTCCGCGCGAATCAATTCGCAGGCGATTTTCCGGAACGCGGCAATGTCGATCATCCGTGCCGAAAAATCGACTCCGAGCGCCCGGCAACCCGCCCGCACCGCCTCGGCGCAGAGGTCGCCCGTGCCGCATCCCAGATCCACCACCAGCGCTCCGCGCGGCGCTTGCAAAGCGTTGATCGCTTCGCGGCGCCAGCGGCGATCGAGTCCGAACGTCATCAGGCGATTCATCAGGTCGTAGCGGGGCGCAATCCGATCGAACATCGCCTCGACCACGGCTGCCTTGCTATCGGGTTCGGGGAGTTTCATCGCTGGGAAGACGCAGGCGAATCGACGCGGCCTCACGCGTGGCCACCTGGAAAGCTTGTTCATCGCCGCTCTGACGCAAACGGACGAGCGCGCGGCTCACCAGGAGCCGGTAAAAATGATGCCCTATGAGCGAGACCACCAGCGGAAGCATCCCGCGAAAGCTTTCCGCGATCGTTTCGGGATTCGCATCGCGTTCTTCGCCGCGTACGTACTCGTTGAAGAGATCGATCGCTTCATCGACGGTTTCCAGCGCCGCGCTGTGATGCCTGAGTGCCAGCGAGAGCAGCCGCGTCACCGGAATCCCGTAGCCGAGGACTTGCATGACGCCGCGCGCCGCCTCGAGATCGGTGTCCGAGTAAAGTATTGTGCCCGCCTCGTCCTTCAGCGTTTCCCTGAGCGCGCAGCCCTCGACGAGATCGAGCAGTCCGCGCGGAACGCCGAGCATCTCGGCGAACTCCGCGCTCGTGTAGCGCGACCGGTCGGCTTCTTCCTCCACCGCGGAGTGCAGCGCGCGTTCCATCCCGCGCTTTGCCGGACTGCGCACGAGGTCCTTGATAACTTTGAGAGGAAGACCGCGCCGCGCCATCGAGCGAATCAGCCGCAGGCGCTTCAGATGCGCCTCGCCGTAGACCGCGATACGGCCACGGCGGCGTGGCGCCTCGAGAAGGCCGAGGCCCTGGTAATAGCGGATCGTATCGATCGGCAGCCGGGACTGCTTTGCCAGCTCGGCGATGGTCAGTGACTTCACGAGTATTCACTCTTACAGTAATCGCTCGCATCGGGCAACGAAGCAAATGCCGCGACTGCCGGCACCGTTTCATTCGCTTCGGACGGATCTCAGCCTGCGCCACCCCTTTCGCTTTTCAGGATCGGATGCGGGATTGTTTATTATCTGTGCAGGCGAACTGCACATCGTCCAAACAGGTGGAAAATATGCGCCCTTTGCCAGCGTGGCCCAAAGGGCCAATCGGAAAAGCAACGCCGGTTGTAGCGTCCGAGGTTTCGCATCAATTTGACACGACTGTCCCTGGCGGCAAAACCGGTCTTCGATCCGCCACTTACGATCGCCGGTTCCAACCGGGCAGGCAGGAACGCACCCGCGGGCGGGACGGTCTACGGTGAAGCCGATTCCCCGGCTTCATCCATGCGGCGGACCTTCCAGATCACGACCGAGCAGGCCCATCCGAGGACAAACATCGCGACGATAAGGTAGCCAATCGATTCGAAATTGAGAGCCGCGAGCGCGACGAAGAATCGTCCGTGCAATTGCAACTCGGTTCCCAAAACCTGCAGCAACTCTATGGTTCCGACCATCAGTGCGACTGTGACGGAAAGAGTGGTGGTCGTGATGTTGTAATAGATTTTTCGAAGCGGGCTCGCGAACGCCCAGCTATACGCCTTAACCATGAAGACGCCGTCGGCGGTGTCCATCAGCGACATACCCGCGGCAAACAGAACCGCGAGCGAGACCGCGGCGAACATCGGGACGGCCTGTGCGGCGACGCCGGCCGCGAGCGCGAGCAGTCCGATCTCGGACGCGGTGTCGAAGCCGAGCCCGAATAACATCCCCACCGGATACATCTGCCAGCTACGCGTGATCAGGTTCTGCAGGCGCCCGCCGAGTATCCGTCTTGTCAATCCACGCTGCGCCAGCAAATCGTCGAGATGCTCCTGCTGGCAGTCGCCACGGCGCATCCGCCGCCAAATCCTGAGAATCTCGAACAGAACAAGCAGGTTCAGAATCGCGATGAGCCAGAGGAAAATCCCTGAGACGCTTGCACCGATTACGCCGCCGTAGCGCTGCAACTCGGGCATCGCGGAGCGCACGCTCCTGGTCCCGACGACCAGCGCGACCGTCATCGCCAGCACGATCGTCGAATGGCCGAGCGAGAAGAAAAACCCGACGGACAGTGGACGCTTGCCCTTCTGGAGCAGGAAACGCGTGGTGTCGTCGATAGCGGCGATATGATCGGCGTCGAAGGCGTGGCGCAGTCCGAGTCCGTAGGCGAGCGCGCCCAGCCCGGCCATCGCGGCGACCCGCGGCGCATAGGCGAGGAAAATTCCCCATCCGATCAGATGCAGCAGTCCGACGAAGCCGAACAGCGCGGCAATCTCAAACCCGCCGCCGGTCTTCGGCGAAGCTTTCAAGTCTCCCGACAACTTCCTCTCCAATCCGCGATAACGGCGGCATCCCCTGTCGCCAGGCTTGAA
>JAKAVX010000150.1 GCA_021827465.1 Deltaproteobacteria bacterium
CGTAAGTGATTCGGATGCGCCGCGCAAGCGGGCGGGGCTATTCGGAACGATACGGCATCGGCGGCTCTTCAGCGCTCACTTCGACTTCACGCACGCCGTCGACCTGATGTGCGACCTTGCGCGCCAGTTCGTCCCACGGCGCGACCAGGCACGGAGCGGTGAGCCGCACCGTCCCGCTCCCGCACTGGACGGCCACCTGCGCGGAGCCGAACTTCGGATGGACCAGCAGGGCGGCGTGAACCTGCGCTGCGAGCGCGGCGTCGCTAAGGTGCGGGAAACCTTCCGCGTGGCGCTCGTCGAGCCGCGTGGCGACCGCCTTGAGAGCGTCGGCGAACGCATCCAGCGAGACCATCGAGGTGTTGACCACCAGATGGTAAAAGGCGGGGTCGTCGAGATCGACGCCGATAACTGCCTGCGCGCGGGCGCGTACTTCGCGATCGTGATCGCGCACCCGCTTTTCGGCGGCCGCGCGGCCGATCCCCTCATCGGCGACTACGCGCTCGACGCGCTGTTCGAGCGTGCCGACCACGCGTACTCTAAGCCCGCATCCGCATTCGGGCAGAAGATGGGCGCCCGAGCTTCCCACGAACACCACCCGGTCGGCCGCCATCTGCCTCAGCAGGACCGAGCGCAGGAACGAGAGCAGGCGCTCGGTTTCGGTCTTCGAACGTTGCCAGAAATGGGGTTGTTGTTCGTCGATGATGAGAAAGTGTTTCGGGTCCACGTTGTAGACCCCCGAGGCTTCGCTCACGATATCGTCGCGTCCGAGGAACCGGTAACCGAGCCGCGCGGCGACGAGCCTGCCCAACTCGACGCCCCGGCTGCCAATCTGCTGGTTGATCGCGATAACGGCCATCGCCGCACCCCCACGCTCAGGAGATAAGAATACGAAGCCCCACTTAAATCTTAGGCTATTGAAATTATGCGGGGCAAACCGAAAGGATGGAAACCAGTCACTGTGGCCGCTAGGATTTCGACGGCTCCCAAATCCCCCGCGGTTTCCGGAAGTTGCAGATTCCCGACGCGGCTGGTTGGCCTCGTAAGGGGACGGGAGCATTCCTGCGAGGAGAAAAGATGGCCCAGAAACGGAGATCCCGGCTGCTCGGCGGCGCGCTTATCGACCCCCGGCCGGTCAACGGCAAGATGACAGCCGCGGACCTGGTTGACGCGTCGTTTCTTGCCTATAACGGGCGGCGCCTGCGCGAGGCGTGCCGGCTGTTCGCCGAGAAGATGCTCGAGCCGGACGTGGTGGTCGGGATGAGCGTCACGGGAGCGCTTACGCCGGCGGGACTCGGGATGTCATGCCTCATCCCGCTTATCGAAAACGGCTTCGTCGATTGGGTCGTCTCGACCGGCGCAAATCTCTACCACGATACCCATTTCGGGCTCGGCCTCAAGATGTACCAGGGAACGGCCGAGGCCGACGACGTAGCGCTGCGCAACGAGGGTGTGGTCCGCATCTACGACATTTTTTTCGATTACCACGTGCTGCTCGATACCGACGCGTTCTTCCGCCAGGTCGCGGCCAACGAGGAATTCCAGCATCCGATGAGCACGGCGGAGTTCCATTACCGTGCCGGGCGCTACGTCGCCGAGCGCGAGCGGATTCTGAAGCTCAAGGGCAAGTCGCTGCTCGCAGCGGCGTATCGGCATGCGGTGCCGGTGTACACCTCTTCGCCGGGAGATTCGTCGATCGGGATGAACCTTGCGCTGCTCGAAATGGATGGCAAGGCGCTCAGGCTCGACCCGCTCGCCGACGTCAACGAGACCGCATCGATCGTCTACTGGTCAAAGAAGACGGGCGGCAAGAGCGCGGTCTTCATCCTGGGCGGCGGCTCGCCGAAAAACTTCATGCTCCAGACCGAGCCGCAGATCCAGGAAGTGATGGGGGTATCGGAAAAGGGGCACGACTACTTTTTGCAGGTCACCGACGCGCGCCCCGACACCGGCGGTCTTTCCGGCGCGACGCCGTCGGAGGCGGTTAGTTGGGGCAAAATCGATCCCGAGCGGCTGCCCGACTCCGTAGTATGCTACGTCGATTCGACCGTTGCGCTGCCGATGATTGCCGCCTACGCGCTCGCGCGCCGGCGTCCGCGCAAGCCGCGCCGTCTTTACGAGAAGCGCGAGGAGATGCTCGCGATAGTGACCGATGCCTACAACCGCGTGAAGCGAAAGCGCCAGAAGGCCGCTGTCCTCGCCAGGTCGTAACCGATGGCATCGGAGAAAACCTCGAAACAGGGCCGCGTCGCGGGAACCGGTTCGCAAAAGCTCGCGTCAGCGCGCAAGCGCGCCGAAACGACGAAACCGCGCGAAGCAGAAGCGGGGCTCGAGCGCGAGGTCGCGTTCGCGCGCAAGGCGGCACTCGCCGCCGGAGAGATCCTGCGGCGCTACTACAAGCACGGCTCGTATAAGATCGGCTCCAAGGGCTACGACAATCCGGTTACGACCGCGGACTTGAAGGCCGATCGCGCAGTAAAGCGAGTCTTGACGCGCGCGTTCCCCGGCTACGGATGGCTTTCGGAGGAAACCGCCGATACGAAGGAACGACTCAAATGCCGGCGCGTGTGGATCGTCGATCCCCTCGACGGCACCAAGGAATTTATCAAGGGCATACCCGAGTTCTGCGTCGCGATCGCGCTGGTCGATCGCGGCGTGCCGATTCTCGGAATCACCTACAATCCGATCAAGGACGAGATGTTCTGGGCGGCGCGCGGGATGGGATGTCATCTGAACGACGGCGCGGCCCGCGTCACGCGGACGCGCGTGCTCAAGAGAGCCCGCGTGCTCGCGAGCCGAAGCGAAACCGCGCGCGGCGAATGGGAAGTCTATCACGGGGTGCTCATGTTCAGCCCGACCGGAAGCGTCGCCTACAAGCTCGCGCTGGTGGCGGGCGGGAAGGCCGACGCGACTTTCTCTCGCACGCCGAAGAACGAATGGGATATCGCGGCGGGCGCGGCGCTGGTCACCGAAGCGGGCGGAATGATGACCGACATCAAGGGGCGCGCGATGCGCTTCAACCAAAAGCGCACGCTGCGTTTCGGAATGATCGCCTCAAACGGCCTTCTGCACGAAGCGCTCGTAAAGGTCGCCTCGATGCAGAACAACGGCAGGTAGCTCTTCTCGCGGCTTTGGTTTCTTCCTTGCCTCGCCCGGCATGGGCGAGGCAGGAAAGGAATCCGGCCCATTCATTTGGCCGCGTCCACACCGGCACGCGCGAGAGGCAAGGATTACGAGTTGGCTGCTCGATTGGGCGTCGTGCGGGTGCGGCGAGGGCCGGTCTCCGGCAGCAGGTACATCGCGATTATCGGAAGCGCCTGGAGCGCGAGGAAGCCGAGCATCACGGCCTTGAGCCCGACGAACGACGCAATCGCGCCACCCAGGAACGGCGAGACAAACGCGGCGCCGTAACCCACCGACCATACGAAGGCGAGCGCCGTGCCCATCTTCTCAGGCGTCATCCCCGGCAGTTCCATCACCAGTGTCGTGATAGGAGCGAGCGAGCCGGCCGCGCCGATCCCGACCATCACGAGCGCGACCGTGATCCATCCGTGGCTCGGCAAAACGATCGCGCCAAAAGTTCCCACCAGCGTGAGCAGCGCTATCGGCCACGTGAAGGGCTTGCGGAGCCCGGTCAATCCTGTCGCAAACCCGCCGCCCGCCGCAGCGAAGATCCCGGCAAGCGGCAGCACCGAGGTAATCGTCGATGCCTCCGTCAGGCCCATCGCGCGATATTCGCGGAAATACTGCGGCAGGAACGCGGCATAAAGCTGGAAGACCCACATCCCGCCGAACAGTCCGATCGCGACCAGCACGATATCGCGCATCCGCATCACTTCGCGGAGCACCGACTCGCGCCCGGCGCCGAGCGGGTTCGTCGCGACCGGCTGGAGCGCGGGACTCCGATGCTCGCGGCCAAAGATGGTCCAGAGTATTGCGACGACAAGGCATAGGATTCCGTAGTAACGGAGCACCGCATTCCACGAGGAGCCCGCCGCAATGTAGAGCCCAGCGGTGATCGCGTAAACTGCGGTCAGCCCGACATACGAGCAGAGCGCGTTGAACATATTGACGTAGGGCCATTCGCGCTCGCCGAACCATTGCATCACCAGCGCTCCCGGCGGCGCGATCAGGAGCCCGAAGCCGATTCCCTCGCCGACGCGCCATCCGAGCAGTTCCCCGAAGCTATGGCTGTATCCGCTCAGGAACTGCGCGACCGCCATTATCCATAGTCCGAGCAGCAGCGAGCGCAGCGCCCCCATCCGCTCCATCACGACCGCGCCGAGCATCGAGAACACCGCGATACAGAGCGCGATTATCGAGACGACAAGCCCGGCGTGTGCGAGCGAGAGATTGAGGCTCTTCATGATCGGGCCGAGGATCGGCGCGGGAGCGAGCCAGATGAGCGTTTCGCAGATCAGGGTAAGGAAGAGCAGAACTTCGATGACCCATCGGTAGGCGGAGGGCGGTGCTTGCGCTTGAGGCATCGGCGAGCCATCGCGGGCGGGTAAGTCTCCCTATAGCGACACTGCCGGGTTGACGCCAACCGCACGCGATTCGCTATCGGAGCCGCACTTCGCCGCTCGCCCACGCGGCGTATCCCGCCATCCCGAGCAGATAGACGGCGGCGATTACGTAGAAGACGGCGGCGAACGATCCGGTCGCCCTCAGGATGAAGCCGGCGGCGGCGACACCCACGATCCCGGGGACGGCGGCGATTGTGTTCGACACGCCCATCAGCACGCCAGCGTAGCGCGGTCCGACGTCGAGATGGTTTACGCCGTAGGCGGCAAGGCCGACGCCATTGAACGCTGCCGAAACCGTGACCAGCGCGATAGCGGCCCACGGCGAGGATACGGCGGGAAGCGCCAGCAGCGGGACGGCGCCACCCAGGAACGAGGCGGACTGAAGCGTCTTGCGCACGGCCGCGACCCGCACGCCGCGCGATCGCATCCAGTCGGCGAGCCATCCTGCGCCGTTGCTTGCGAAGAAGGTCGCGATCCACGGAACCAGCGCATAGGCGCCGATTCTCGCGAGCGGAACGCCGAAGGTCCGGTCCAGGTAGGTCGGAAGCCATAGCAGCAGGATGTTGAAACCGAAGTTGCTGCAGAAATGTGCGAGCACGATCGCCCACACTGCTTTCTCGCGGAGCATCGCATTCCACGGTATCGCGCCCGCGAGCGGCGCTTCGGGCCGGTCGGCGAGAATCGTTTCGAGCTCGGCGGGCGTGACGCGACGCGATTGCTCGGGCGTATCGGTGACCGAGAGCATCCAGGTCGCGACCCACATCACTCCGAGCGCGCCCGACAGGTAGAACAGCCACGGCCATCCAAGCGCGACGATTATCGGCGGGCTTGCTAGCAGGGCGAGCACCGTTCCGAGGTACATCCCGCTGAAGTTGAGCGAGATCACGCGCGAACGCTCGCCCGCCCGCGTCCATCGCGCGGCGATACTATGGATGGCGGGAAAGTTGACGGCCTCGCCGAGTCCGAGCAGGACCCGCGCGGCGAGCAGAAGGCCGAAAGCCGCGCTGGCTGCGGGCGTGACAAGCGTCGCCAACGACCAGATCGCAACGCCGCTCGCGAGCACCCATCTGCCGCCGAACCGATCGGCGATCCATCCGCCGCCGAGCTGCGGCCAGATATAGCCCCAAAAAAACGCCGACAGGACGAGGCCCTGGGCGGCCGCGTCATAGCCACGATCTCGGGCAAGCGGGATTATCGCGACCGAGATGCTTACGCGATCGACGTAGCAAAGCACCGTGGCGAGCGAGAACAGGCCCACCACCGTGTAACGCCGGGGCCAAGCGGATACGTCGCTGTCCGCGCGGGCCGATGCGGGCTTCGTCATGATCGGCGCGCGAGCTTAGCCGGGGTTGCAGCCAAGTGCCAAGTGACGCGCTAGCGTCGGCCGGGAGCGGCGCCTGACTGCGCGAAACGGAGCCTGGAAGCTTAGCGGCCGAGGGCCTGACGAATCGTGGTCAGGATGTACACGAAGTCGCGCTGCGAGCGGACTTCACCCATCAGGGCCACTCTCGACAGCATCTCCATCTCTTCAGTGCTGATATTGTGGATGCGGCGCAACTGCTCGTTATGGCGGAATTCCTCCCACGCCGAGCTGTCGGGGGCTTGCTCCTCGGTGTTGAGCAGCGCCTGGGCGCGCGGATTGGCGAGGAAGAACAGCTCGCGCCGATCCAGTCCCAACACTTCAGCCAGCCGCGAGACGATCTTGTCCGACGGGTGGCGCTTGCCGGACTCGAGATGTCCGACGTAAGGGGTTGATGTTTTGATTCGCCGCGCAACGTCCTCCTGCGTCAGATCAAGCTGACGTCGGCGCTCGCGAATCACCTGTCCGAAGCTGCGCTCCTTGGTTCGGGCCATGTCCTCTCTCTCCGCCGCCCGGGCCGTTCCGAGCGGAAAGATACCAACAACCTGTCAGAATTAATACGCTTACAAACTGTAAGTATCACGATGCCGTCAAAGTGGCAACAGGAGACTAGAGGGTTTTTATAGCGCTGAATGACCGTGTCTCGGCAGGTTTACGATGCAAATGCAGCCAGGGCGCAAGATTCGCTGGATCTCCACCACGAGGTCTGTCCGCCGGTGGCACGGCTGAACAGGGTCCTCAATTGCCGTACGGGTTGCGGCCGTGG
>JAKAVX010000151.1 GCA_021827465.1 Deltaproteobacteria bacterium
TGGATCGTGCAGGCCGAGCCGAGTCCGATCACGTGGGCGAGTCCGGCCTTGGCATTCGGAACCTGGCGCGCCTTCGCACGCTCGTCCTGGGTTACGTGCCACACGACCTCGCAGATATTCGCGACGCCGGTCGCGCCCAGCGGATGGCCCTTGGAGAGCAGGCCGCCGGAAACGTTGACGGGGCTCTTGCCGCCGAGGTTCGGATGCACGCCGCCGCCCTCGTCGATGAACTTGCCCGCCTCGCCCTCTTTGCAGAGGTAGAGGTTCTCGTAGTGGACCAGTTCCGCGGTCGCGAAGCAGTCGTGCAACTCGGTAAGCGCGATATCCTCGGGGCCGAGGCCGGCCTTCTCGTAGGCCTGCTTGGCCGCGCGCTTGGTCAGCGTGTTGACGTCGGGAAACGTGAGATCGCGCTCCGTCCACGGGTCGGAAGTAAGAATCGAGGCTGCGATTCTTGCGCGCTTACGCCCTGCGGCAAACTGCTTCAGCTTGTCCTCGGAAACCAGAACCGCGGCCGCGGCGCCGTCTCCGGTCGGGCAGCACATATACAGCGTGTTCGGATACGCCACCATCCGGGCGTTCATCACGTCCTCGAGCGAGACCTCGTTCTGATACTGCGAGAACTGGTTCTTGGTGGCGTGCTTATGGGACTTCACCGAAATCTTGGCGAAGTGCTCCATCGTGGTTCCGTACTTGCGCATGTGCTCGATCCCGTTCTGGCCGAACACCGCGGGCATCAGGCCCGAGCCGATCTTGCCCTCGGGCGAGTACGCCGGGTCGGACCCGCCAGGGCCGCCGCCGAGAAGACCCGCCTTGCCCATCTGCTCGACGCCGACCGCCATCGCAATGTCGTACATCCCCGAGGCGACCGACAGGTAAGCTTCGCGGAAAGCGGTCGAACCGGTCGCACAGGCGTTGGCTACGTTGATGACCGGAATGCCCATCTGGCCGATCTGCTGCAGGATACGCTGGCCGACCATCGCGTTGGACTGGTAGAGGTTGCCCGAGGCTAACATCTCCACGTCCTTGATGGTGACTCCGGCGTCCTTCAATGCGATGAGGGCCGCCTCGGCGCCAAGTTCCGGGACGGTCTTTTCGGGATAGCGCCCGAATTTAATCATCCCCGTGCCGAGCACGTAGACGTTTCTCATCTCAAAACCTCCTCTCGGCCTGGCCGAGGCTAAGTTCCAGTGAATTTCTTTCTGTGTTCAATTCCGCCGCCATCAATGCTTGATCGGGCGGAACGCAAACGCCACCACGTCGTTGCCCTGCCGATCCTTCGCCACTACATGCGTCACCATCTCGACCGGCATGTCGAACAGCGGCTTGGGATCCTTTTCGATTGCAAGCGGGTCGAGGTCGACCAGATTCGACCGAACGCTCACGCCTTCGGGCAAATCCACGATCGCCGTGATGTAGGGAGTCTTGATGCCGGGGAACGACTGATGAACCACCGAGAAGACGTAAACCTTGCCCCGCGTCGAGAGCTTCGCCGTCTGGAAGGGTCCGGTCGAGCCGCACTTCGAGCATGCAATGCGCTTGGTATCCAGGTATATCGCGCCGCATGAGCATTTCGATCCGATCAGATGGGGCTCGGCGCCGAGTTTGAGAAACGGAACTATCGGACGTGGTCCCGTCTCAGCAGTCGCCTGCGCTTGTTCAGCCATACACTTCCTCCGAAACGATCTTGGAAACCAGATGGATTAAGGCGGGGCCGCGCAAGCCGCAGCCTTCGTCGCAGCGGAGTTTCCCACAGCAATACCCAATTGGTCAACCCTGCCGTATCCCTATGAATCACTGTGGCTAATGCCCGCCGGCGTGGGCCGGGCCGGCGATTGCGGACGGGCTCGCCGGGACCGGTTCGGGGCCCGAAATGGCCGGCGCGCCGAGATAAATCACGACGCCGCTTCGATAGGCGTCCAGTTCGAGTCCGCCGCTCGAAACCTCGGTCAGCACCGCGCCGTCCTGGTCGGTCCGCAGGACCCGCGCCCCCTCGCGGGCGTATCGCGCGAGCACGGATTTGGCCGGGAAATGGAACCGGTTGTGATAGCCGAGCGAAATCACCGCGATGCTCGGATGGATGGCCTCGATAAAATCCATCGTCGAGGACGTGCGGCTGCCATGATGCGGCACCTTGAGCACCGTCGCCCCCAGGTCATGCCCTCCTCTTATGAGCGCTCGCTCGGCCGGAGCCTCGATATCGCCGGTGAACAGGTACGCCTCGGGCCCGTCGGTAATCCTGAGCACCATCGAGCGGTCATTACGCTTGGTCTTCGGAATCGCGGGAGCATTCAACACACGGAGCGTCGCCGCGCCGATATGAAGCGCGGGCGCCGAGTCGTCCATGAAACGGATCGGCACTTTCAATTCCTTCAGTTCGTCGAGCAGGTCCAGGTAAGTGAGATCGGGACGGGAAGTTGGTATCGTCCAAAACGCTCGCGGACTGAAATTGCGCGCGACGAAGCCAAAACCGCCGAAATGATCGAGATCGGGATGACTCAGCGCGAGCCAATCAACGTGCATTATCTTGCGCGACCATAGGTAGCGCGCGACAACCCGCTGGCCCATGTCGAATCCGTGCCATGCTCCGCCGGAGTCCACCACCATCACGCGCCGTCCCGGAAATTGCACGACCGCGGCGTCGCCCTGCCCCACCGAGAGGAACGCCACTCGCAGATCGGGGTTGAAATATCGCTGATAGGTCCACCATCCCGCGTCCACGACCAGCACCGCGCCTATCGCCGCCAGGGCTATCCTTCGCCATCCGGGATTGACCGGCGATCCGTTCGCCGCTCCAGCCGCCGCGCCGGTCGGGTCGCTTCGCGGCGCCTCAAGCGAGGGCATCGGCCACGTAAGCCATAGCATCAGCGCGCCACACGCCAACGCGATTTCCAGGATCGTCGGGGTGAAAATCCGCGTCCACGCAAACGGCCATCCAACGAACCATCGCGCGAGATAATTGCCCGCCGTGATCAGTTTTCCCGCAAGTACGAGAAGCGGCGCGGCGATCGGCGGCGCGACCAGGCTAATCGCCGACGCTGCAAGTCCGAGCACCGTGCCCGCGAAACCCATTGCCGGAACGACGATCGCGTTTGCGACCAGCCCGACTGTCGAAAACTGGTTGAAATCGTAGGCGACCAGGGGCGCGGTCCCGAGCATCGCCCAGAATGAAACCGCGACGTATCCCACAACCGCGATTCCTATCGATGCGGCAAAAGAGCGCCTGCGAAAGGCGGCCGGCAGCCGTCGTCTGCGTCGATCGGCCCAGGCCGTAAAGCGCCGCATCCCAAGCACGATCGCAATCACGGAGGCGAACGAGAGCTGGAAGCCGACATCCGCACTCGAGCCGGGAAGCACTATACAGATGATAATCGCCGCCAGTGCGAGACTCGCCAGTGCGGCGCGCGGCCGATCCATCACGACCGCGAACATATAGGCGAGCACCATGATGAGCGCGCGCTCGGTGGAAATATGATGCCCCGCGATCGCTGCGTAGGCCGACACCGCGAGCATCGCCGCGATTGCCGCAATCTTGTTCGCCCATCCCCGCGCCGCGATCGCTGGAAACAGCAGCATCAGGAGCCGGACCAGGCCGAAGACCGCCGCTGCGACCATGCTCAGATGCAGTCCCGAGATGACCAGCAGATGCGCCATCCCGGTGCGCGCAAAGGTGTTGCGCAGGTCCTGGCTGATACCTCCGCGCTCGCCGATCACCAGCGCCTTCATCTCCGAGGCCGCGGGTTCGTCGAGATGGGCTCCTATAAATGATCCGATTCGATCGCGGATTTCCTCGATCTGCGAGGCGGGAAAGCTCGGATGGTGCGCGAGAATCGTAACCGGCAATCCGCCGTTCCGAGGCGACAGCGCAAGCGCCGTCGCGCCGATTCCCTGGCGCGCCATGAACGACTCGTAATCGAATTCGCCGGGATCGCCGAAGTTGCGCGGAAAGCGAATCCGCCCGGCGAATTTCACTTCGTCGCCGATTCGAAAGCGCTGATGGTCGAGCACCGTGACCCGCATCAGTCCGCGCACCGGCGAAACCGCGCCGTCGCGCGTCTCGGCCTCTGACACCAATACGTAGATTCGCGTCTTGTCAGGGAACCATTCCGGTTCGAGCGCCAGCCTGCCGGTTATGGTCAGTAGCGTCCCGGCGTGAAAGCGTCGGAGACTCAAAGGTCCAGTCGCGGGCGTGAGCATCCGATGCACCGAAACGGTCGAGGCAAGCGCAATCGCGGCAAGCGCCGCGGCAACTCCTGCGCTGGGCTTTCGCGCGAGGAACATCGCGAGCGCGCCGAGAGCGGCGAGCGCCGCGAGCCATAGCGGAAAGAATATGTGGAAATTTCCGAGACCGTCGCCGCCGACGATGGCGATTGCGATCGCATAGATGGGCGGAAACCTTACGTACCACGGCCGACGGGCTTCGAACGGGTCACCGGCGCGCGATAACGCGCGGGCGAAAGCCCCCGCCTCGATTTTCGATCGCAAACCCGGCGTTGCCGATCCAGCGATTGTCCGATCCCCCTCTTCCTCGTCCGTCCCCGAACCTGCGCGCCCTTCTATCCTTCTTCAGGCGCCTGCTCGATGTTCTCCGGCGTCTCCGCAGCGGCTTCGTTCGCCGGCTCTCGTTCCTCGCCGTCGAGCAACGCCGCCATCGCGTCCAGATAGCGGCGGATTTCGCCCGCAAGCTCGCGGTTCATCCCCTTGACCGCCGCGATCTCCTCGACCGTCGCTTCGCGGATTTTCTTGAGACTGCCGAAGTGACTCAAGAGCGCGCGCCGCCTGACCGGCCCGATCCCTTCGATATCGTCGAGCGCCGAGCGGAGCCGCGCGCGGCGTCTCAGTTCGCGGTTGTAGGTGATGGCGAAGCGATGCGCCTCGTCGCGGATGCGCACCAGCAGGAACAGCGCGGTCGAGTTTTTCGGCGGAACGATCGGGTCCTTGCGATTCGGCAGGAATACCCTCTCCTCGGACTTGGTTACCTCGCGCGCTCGCCGGTCGCCGAGCACGTGCTGCTTGGCGAGCGAGACGACGTCGATCTGATCCTGGAGATTGAATTCTTTCAGCACCGCGCAGGCGACGTTGAGCTGTCCCTTGCCGCCGTCGATAACCCATAGGTCGGGAAACTCGTTCTCGCGCACGGCGCGTTGGAGTCTCCGCTTCAGCACCTCGTACATGCTGGCGAAATCGTCCTGTCCCTCGAAGCCCTTGATACGGTAGCGCCGGTACAGATCCTTGCGCGGCTCGCCCTCGTCGAAGGTGACCTGAGAGCCGACCACCATCGTGCCCTGCAGGTTCGAGATGTCGTAGCACTCGATACGCTTGGGCGTGTTGCGCAGATGGAGCTTCGCGCGCAGATCTTCGAGCATCCGCTCGCGCGTGTTCTCGTTGTCGCGGCGCGAAGCGAAGCTCTGGCGCGCGTTTTCGATCGCCATCTCGAGCAGCCGGACTTTCTCGCCTCTTTGCGGCACCAGCAGTTCGACCTTCTTGCCGCGGCGCTCGGAGAGAAGTTCGGCGCGAACCTCGGCGTCTTCGAGTTCGACCGGCAGGATAATTTCGTCGGGGATATTGCGCGCGCCCGAATAGTATTGCGTCAGGAGATCCGCGAGCACGTCCTGGTCGGCGAATTCGAGGTCCTGGAAGCTCCAGCTCTGCGTGCTGGTCAGCTTCCCGCCGCGCACCATCAGGACGATCGCCTCGATCGAGCCGCCCTCGCGATACAGTCCGAAGACGTCCTGGTCGATACCCCAATGATGAAGCACGGTCTGGCGCTCGACGGTCTTTTCGATCGCGCGCACGCGGTCGCGGATTCTCGCGGCCTGCTCGAATTCGAGCCGCGCCGCATGCGACTGCATCTGCTCGCGCAACTCGCGCAGAAGCTCGAGGTCCTTGCCTTCGAGCAGCATCTGCGCGGCCTTCAGATGGCGCTCGTACTCCTCGTGGTCCACGGGCAGGCAGCACGGCCCCATGCATCGCTTGATCTGATATTCGAGGCACGGGCGCGTGCGGTTGCGGAAGACCGCGTCCGAACACGTCCTCAGCGGAAAGACCTTGCGGATTACGTCGATCGTCTCCCGCAGTCCGTCCGCCGATCCGAACGGCCCGAAATACTTGCCGCCGTCCTTGACGATCTTGCGCGTGGCCATGATTCGTGGCCACGGATGATTGGTTATCTTCGCGCTCAGGTACGACTTGTCGTCCTTGAGCCGGATATTGTAGCGCGGATGGTGCTGCTTGATGAGGTTGTTCTCGAGGATGAGCGCTTCTTTTTCGCTCGTCGTGACGAGCGTGTCGAAGTCGCGCACTTTCCTCATCAGGAAGCGCACCTGGAAGCGGCCGTCGCCGCCCTCGCGGAAATAGGCGCGCACGCGCGAGCGCAGCGATTTCGCCTTGCCGACGTAGAGCACCTTGCCGACCTTGTCGCGCAGCAGGTAAACGCCGGGCTCGGGCGCAATCGCCTCGAGTTTGCGCTCGAACTCCTCGCTTGCGATTTCGGGCGGACGCCCCGGCGCTTCATCGCCCGAAGCCGCCGCGCTTTCGGCAGGCGTCTCGGGAGTGACGGACGGTTCCGCCGGTGAAGCCTCTTCGCCGGGCTTCGTCATCGACGCGGTCGCACGGATCATCGCCTGCGCCGCGCGCCGGTT
>JAKAVX010000152.1 GCA_021827465.1 Deltaproteobacteria bacterium
AAGGTCGGGGACGATCTCGTAGTCAGCGTGTCGCAGGTTGTCGCCGTGTCACTCGACAAGATGGAGTAAGACTCGTGGTCTTGAACCAAAAGGGGGAGACGAGGACGTGACGCTTCGCGTATCGTGCGCTCCGAGCGAACAGTCCGGCGCGTCTCAATCTCAACTGATCGTCTTTTGCTCCATCAGTTCGATCCGGTTGCCGAACGGATCGTACACGTAGGCGCGCTCGTAACCGGGCATCGGCTCGCCCTCGGCGACACGATATCCCCCGTGAGCGCATCGCGAAACGATAGCCCGCAAATCATCGACGAGAAGCGCCACATGCGCCTTGGCCGCCGGCCGGAAGCCAGCCTCGATTCCGAGATGAATCCTTGCGCCGGCGCTCTCGAACCATGCGCCGCCGCGCGCCGCGAGATTGGCAGGCTTGGGCACTTCCCGAAGGCCGAGGATGCCTCCGCAGAAGTCTCGCGCGCGATCCTCGGCGCCCGCCGGTATCGCAACTTGAACATGGTCGATAGTCAGCACCGCCATCGCTCGATATGTCTCACGGCCCCGCCGCGTCAGACAAACGGCGTGAGATCGTCACGGTTCGTTGCGCGGGCTTCCCGGTTTCACGAAGGCGACGGATATGCGCCTTAAGCATCGGGGCGTTCCCTCCGCGGCTTCAGGCGGCCCGCGTACACGGCGAGCGCGGCGGCAAGAATTGCCAGGTCGCGCACGAGTTCCATCAGATTGCTCGCGAACGTGGCGGGCGCGCCCGCGCCAAAGCATCCGCAATCGACCGTGATACCGCGCGCCAGGGTCGATGCGAACGCGGCCGAGAATATCGCCGTGGCAACCGCGACGGCGAGAGCGCCCACCCGCAAGCCGGCGACAAGCATCGCACCCGCGAGAATCTCGAAAGGCGGCAGGCCGAGCGCGAGCGGTGTTACGAGCGCGCGCGGCAGCACCTGGAAAGACCAGATGGAATCGGCGAGTTGGAGCGGATTGGTTATTTTGACCGCGCCCGCGTATACAAAAACTCCCCCGACCACGAGCCGAATCGCAAGTTCGGCCCACCGGTAGAGCCGCGATGACGGATCAAGCAGTTTCATTTCCGACTCACCGGCATTCCGGCCTGCGACCACGACTGAAAGCCTCCAGTGAAGACCTCGACGCGCTGAAATCCAAGGCTCAGGAGCGCGCTCGCCACCATCCTGCTGTCGTGGCAATCCTGTCCTGAGCAATAGACGATGATTTGTTTGCCGCGATCCTTTGCGAGGACGGAACTGAGCCGCTGGTAGTCGCGGGCGAAGTCCTCGCGCGAAAGGTTGAGCGCTCCGGGGACGTGGCCGCCCTGGTAAAACGGTTCGGCACGGGCGTCGATTATGACGGCGCGCCGGCTCTCCACGATCGAGCGGAACTGGCCGAGCCCGATGAAACTCGCGGGCGTGATTTCGAACGCGGGCGCGTGGATCAGCCGATCGAGTTGCGTGGCGAGCCGCTGCTCCTGCGTCTGATACCGCATCGGCATCGGTTCGGCGCGAAAGCGGTCGATCGCGAGGCCCACGGCCAGTGAAAGAACCACGAGCGCCGCAAGAGCGGCCGCGTCTCCGGCGAATTGAGCGTACCTCATACCCTGAAAATATAGCTTAGCGAAGTACGCAATATGTTCAATTCTGTTCAGTTTCCGAACACGGCGCTGCTTGAGGCTCGATCAAGCCCTTGTCCCGCCCCTGATTGAGCCGCCATTAAAACTATATTTGGAATGCATATATAAATCGGCGGCGATACGCTTGCATGATTCGCTCGTTCCGGTTCAAATAAGCGCTCCGCGTGCGCCGCATCCACGCCGCAATGGCGTGTCGGGGGAGAGGACGAATGAAGCGTCTGATGTCCTGTGCGGCGATTGCGCTTTCATTTTTCATCTCAGCCGCAGCGGCGAAAGCCTCCGGCCCGTGTGAATCGTCTTCGGCGCGCGCGGCGAAGAACGGATGCGCCAGCGCCGGGAAGGCATCGTCGCCAGGGCCCTCCGTCGCGCAGACGGGCGGGCGGGGCGGCGCGGGCAAAAAAAAGATGCTTCTTGCGCCGGTCGTGGTGCGGGCGAAGCGGATGGTGCCGTCGCGTCTGATGAGCGACCGGGAAGCGCTCGAGCGTCTCGAACGCACGCCCGGAGCGGTCGCGCAGGTGACCGAAGCGCATATCCGAAGACGCAGGGCCGCAAACCTGAGTGAGGTGCTGGATTTCGTGCCCGGCGTGACGGCGGGATCGAGGCACGGTCCCGCGCAGGACGATCAAATTTCCATTCGCGGCTCGGGTCTCGAAAGCAAGTACGACGCCTGGGGTATCAATCTGCTCGAGGACGGCTTTGCGCTCAACCAGGCCGACGGGCTGGCGATCACGCAGCCGATCGATCCGGATTTTCTGAAGCGAATCGAAGTGTACAAGGGCGCGAGCGCGATGCGCTTCGGCGGCGACACGATGGGCGGCGCGATCAACCTGGTGACGAAAACGGGATATGACGCGCCGGCGTTTGAAGCGCGATCGGAGTTCGGCTCCTACGGCTTCGTCAAGAATTACGTCGGCTCCGGACACGTCGCCGGGCGATGGGACTCCTATCTCGGGCTGAGCGACGCCGAACTGGGCGGGTTTCGCGATCATTCGATACAGGCGCAGCGCCGGATGTTCGGTACGGTCGGATACACCGGTGACGACGGCGCGACGGTGCGCCTGGACACGTCGTACATGAGCGACAGCGAGGACCTGCCGGGCGAGCTCACGCGAAGCCAGTTGATCGACAATCCGTCCGCGGCCGATCCGACCTACGTGGCCGACCGATCCGCGCGCGAGTTCGATTTCCTGCGCACCGGCCTTACCGTGACGAAACCGATCGGCGAGGGCCAGCTCCTGGAGGCTTACGCGCAGTTCTACTGGCACGACTACGAAAACCCGGTACCGTTCGCGATCGTCGAGGGCTCGACCTACGACTGGAGCGGCGAAGTGCGCTACCTGAACGAGATTCCGCTCTTCAATCACGGCAATCGCCTGACCGCCGGACTTCAGTACGGCGGCACGATGTGGAAAGACCTGAACTATGCAAACGACGCAGGCGAAACCGGCGCGGCGCTCCGAAACCAGTGGGATCGCGCGCTTGCGCTGGGCGCGTATGCCGAGGACGACTTCGACGTGACGCACGAGCTCAGCCTTGAGATCGGCGGCCGGGTCGATTACGCACGGCGCTCGGTCTCGGGCTTCGCTTCGGCCAAGGATTATGCGCCGACCGGCGTCGCGAATTTTGTTTCCGGGCTCTCGCCCAAGGCCGGCTTCGTTTACCGGCTGGAACCGACGGTTCAGTTCTTCGGAAACGTGAGCCGCGCCTATCAGCCGCCGATTCTCAAGGAAGAGGAAGCGCCCGACCAGAATCCGAGCACCGCAAGCGTGGATACGCTTCGAGCGGAACGGGGATGGCAGTTCGAAACCGGCGCGCGCGGCTCATGGAAGGATCGTGCCGAGTGGGATCTCGCGGTTTACGACTACGAGATTCACAACGAGATTCTGAACTTCAACCGGCTTCCGTTTCCGCATGCAAAATTCGTCATCCCGAGCTATATCAACGCTCCGCGCACGCGCCATAGCGGGGTCGAATTCGGCATGAGCCTCACGATGTTGCGCAATATCGCGCGCCTGCTCGGCCTCGAGGGACCGCACGACCAACTCGTCGCGCGAGTCGCGTACACCTGGTCGCGTTTCCGCTTCGTTGATAATCGCACCTACGGCGACAACCAGATACCAGGGCTTGCGCCCGAGAATCGGATCAACGCGGAGATGACCTACAGCAACGAAGACGGCTATTGGGTGCAGCCTTACGTGTACACCGTGCCGGGCGGATGGGCGGTGAACAGCGTCAACACTGTTTATGCGCCGCCGTACACGCTGGTCGGCGTGCGCGCCGGCTACGATTACAAGCCGTGGCATTGCCGGCTCTTCTTCGAAGCCACCAATCTGACTGACGCGTCGTGGGCGGCCACGATCGCGCCCGACGCCGCCGACCAGCGCTTCTTCGATCCGGGCGACGGGCGGAGTTTTTACGGCGGCGCCTCATGGCATCTGTAAGACAGATGCGAAGCCGGAGCGGTGCGTCGGAGCTGGAGCGAATCCAATCGATCGCCGGCGCCCCGGAGGAACCGCGCCCCGCGAAATTCCTGCCCGGCCTGAGCGCGTTTGCGCTTTCCGTAGCCGCGCACGCGTTGATGATCGGTGTTGCGATATGGCTGATAGGCATTCCTCGGATACCCGCGCTGGAAAAGCCTATTCGCGTTTCATTGCTTGCTCCCGGCCCTCCCGGCTCCGCGGCGGAAAGTGCGCTGCCGCATCCGCACGCACCGTCCAGTATTCCGGCAAAGATCCATCGCGAAATCAAAACCGTTCGGCATGTGGGCAGAGTTGAAATTTCGCATCGAAGGAAACTCACACCCCGACCGGTGATTTCGCATCGCGCGGAACCCGCCGTCGCGACCGTCGCGCCGACCGCGGCAACGGCGCATCCGGCTAGCAGCACCACGGCTGCGGGTGTTACGGCGGGCTCGGGCGCGGGCGAAGGCGCGGCTGGCCTCGGACTTCCGGGCGCCGGCCCGGTTCCGGTCGGCTCGGTGGCCCATCCGCCGCGGATTCTCAAGCGCGTGATGCCCAGTTATCCGATTCAGGCTCGCGTGCGAGGTATCACCGGGCGAGTGGAGGTCGAGGTCGTGCTCGGCCGCGACGGCGGAATCCGCAAGCTCGCGGTGGTGCATTCGATCGCGCTTCTCGATCAGGCCGCTTTGCGCGCGGTCAGCCGATGGAGGTTCAGTCCGGCGCGCAACGCGAGCGGCGCGCCGGTCAGCGTGATCGTGGACATCCCGGTGGTATTCACGCTCGACGATTAGCTCCTGCGGCTGGCGGAGCGGAGCGCGAGCCTTTACTTCATCGATGGAAGGGGACACACGCGACTCGATTGTCCTTGCGGAGGAAAACTGCGCCACCTATATGAGGATTGAAACCGGCGGCTCGCCGTCGAATTCGCAACGCGAATCAGTGGAGGGGGGACATGAGCGGCAAATCCAGCGCCGCCGGAATGTCAGCCGCGCGCCTTGAAGCGATCGATCGCTTTCTCCGCGGCCGTTATATCGATACGGGCAGAATCCCCGGCGCCGTGATGCTCGTCGCGCGCCGCGGCGAGGTTGCGCATCTGAGCGCGCTCGGAAACGCCGATTGCGAGCGGCGCAAGCCGATGCGTGAGGACACGATTTTCCGCATCTACTCGATGAGCAAGCCGATCACGAGCGTCGCCTTCATGATGCTGGTGGAGCAAGGGATCGTCGCGCTCGACGATCCGGTCGATAAATTCATCCCCGAATGGAAGGTTCTGGGCGTTTACCAGGCCGGCTTCATGGAGACGTTTCGCGTCGAGCCCCCGGCGCGCCCGATGCTGATAATCGATCTGCTGCGCCATACTTCGGGACTGACCTACGGCTTTCAGCAGACCACCAATGTCGACGCGGCCTATCGCAAGCTTCACGTCGGCGAACGGATCAAGGACGCCACGCTCGACACGATGATCGAGCAGCTTTCGCGGCTGCCGCTCGAGTTCTCGCCGGGCACCGCGTGGAACTACTCGGTATCGACCGACGTACTCGGATATCTGGTCGGCAAAATCTCCGGCGTTCCGTTCGACGAGTTCGTCCGCCGCAACATCCTTGAGCCGCTCGGGATGGCCGACACCGGCTTTCATGTGCCGGCGAAAGAGCATGCGCGGCTTGCGGCGTGCTATTCGGCGACGCCCCAGGGCGCGATGATGCTGTTCGACGACCCGGCGAAGAGCCCGTATCTCGAACCGCCGAAGTTGTTTTCGGGCGGCGGCGGGATGGTATCGACGGTCGGGGATTATCTGCGCTTGTGCCGGATGCTTATCAACGGCGGGACGCTCGACGGGGCGCAGATCCTGAGCCCGAAGACGATTCAGTTGATGACGCTCAATCATCTGCCGGGCGGCAAGGACCTGCCCGCGATGTCGCGTTCGCTGTTCAGCGAAGTGACCTACAACGGCGTCGGGTTCGGGCTCGGCTTCGCGGTGACGCTCGACACGACGAGAACGATGATCCCGGGCAGCGTTGGCGATTACTCGTGGGGCGGCGCGGCTTCGACTTATTTCTGGATCGATCCGAGAGAGGATCTGATTGCGATATTGATGACGCAGTTGATGCCGTCGAGCACCTATTCGATTCGCCGCGAACTCCGCACGCTGGTGTACTCGGCGTTCACCGAATCGAACGGCTAGGGGATCCGGCGCAGCGTTGTCAGTAAAGCGCGCTCGGAGCAACGCCGCGACGACAGACGGTGGCCGTCAAAACCAGGCGTGGGGCGGCAGCGCAGTTTTTCGCCGGCGCATGCATGGTCAACGGATGCATCAGGATCACGTCGCCCGCCTCGCCCGTCATCTCGACCACGCGCGCCTCGACCCGGTCCAAGGTAGCGCTTCTTTTCATGAACTTCTGGACGCGATCGATATTCTCGTCGCGAGTGCACAACGCCTTCATCCATGGATAGGCGCGGATCAGCAGCCTCCGCACATCCGCCGAGCGGATACGATCGGCGCCTCTTTTGCGAAT
>JAKAVX010000153.1 GCA_021827465.1 Deltaproteobacteria bacterium
CGTATCGCTGAAGGCCGGGCGCGCTCTTTTGGCCGACGATCCGCAGCTCGAAACCGGGCTCGAACTGAAACTCGCGGACATGTTCGACGCACCCCGCGTGGCGCGCGAGATCAGGTCGATGGCGGGTTCCGGCTTCAAGGTGTCCGACTGGACCCACACCGACGCGCCGTTGTTCTCGGCGCTTTCGCTGGAAAAGTTCACCTATTTCATCGTCCTGCTGTTGATTGTCCTGGTAGCCGCCTTCAACATCATTGCAACCCTTGTGATGGTGGTGATGGAGCGGCGGAGGGAAATCGCGATCTTGCGCGCGATGGGCGCGCGGGCGGGCTCGATCGCAGCAATCTTCCTGTGTGAAGGAGCGATCCTGGGCGTGGTCGGAACCGCGCTTGGCGTCGGCTCGGGGTTCGTCGCTTCGTTTCTTATCGGAAAGTATCACTTGATAAGGCTTCCCGCCGACATGTTTATGGTCAGCTACGTGCCGGTCAGGCTCTACCCGATGAATTTCATCCTGGTCGCCTTGGCGGCGATCGCGCTTTGCGTAGCCGCCGCGCTCTACCCGGCGCTCAAGGCGCGCTCGCTCTCGCCGGTAGAGGTGATCCGCTATGAGTGAGCCGGTCGCGGCCGCCTCTGGTGCGCGCGATCCGAAACCGCTGGTCGAGGCGCGCGACCTGCACAAGTACTTCTACGACGCGAACAAGGAAGTGCGTGTGCTTACAGGGCTTTCGCTCTCGGTGGACGCGGGCGAGGAAGTCGCGATAATCGGTCAGTCGGGGGTGGGCAAGTCGACCCTGCTGCACATCCTCGGCAGCCTGGAGCGTCCGACCTCCGGGACGGTGCGCTTCGAGGACCAGGATTTGTTCGCGCTCGACGAGAGCGCGCTGGCCGAGTTTCGCAACCTGAAGCTGGGCTTCGTCTTCCAGTTCCACTATCTGCTCGGCGACTTCACAGCGCTGGAGAACGTGATGATGCCGGCGCTGATCGCAAGGATGCCAGATCGTGAGGCGCGCGCCCGAGCCACGGAAATTCTTGAACTGGTGGGGCTGGCGGACAAGATTGGACGGCGACCCGCCGAGCTTTCCGGCGGCGAACAGCAGCGCGTCGCGGTGGCTCGCGCGGTGGTGTTGCGGCCACGGATGGTGCTCGCCGACGAGCCGACCGGCAATCTCGATCCGCATACCGCCGACGAGGTACACGACCTTTTCCATCACCTCAACCGCGAACTAGGGATCACCCTGATAATCGCGACCCACAACGAACGCCTTACCCGCAGCATGGGCCGGGCGCTCAGGCTCAAGGACGGGAAGCTGTTCGAGGAATTCAGCCGCTGATCGCGGCGCACCCGTACTGGCGACGGGCGAGGAAGCTTGGCTCAGGGGCCTTTTGGTTTACTTCGTGAAAGTGATTGGTTAGTTTGTTCGCCGCTTCTGGTGGATTTTGGTGGCAACGGGAAGATGCAACGCGCTCCTGACGGGCGCGCTATTGTCTGCGGTCCTGATCCTTCTGCTGCCGCTCGCCGGGAGCGCACTCGCGCAGGGGCCGATCGTCTCCGCCATCAAGGTCCAGGGTAACCAGCGCGTCGAGACCGACGCCATCCGAATCCATATCAGCCAGTCCACCAACGCCCCGCTCGACGCAGCGACCGTCGATAAAGACATTAAGGCGATCTACGCTATGGGCTTTTTCGATTCGGTCAAGGCTGAGATGGCCGTCGAGCACGGCAAGAATGTACTGATTTACAAGGTAAAGGAACGGCCCCAGATAACCGACGTCCAGATCGTCGGGATGAAGGCGTTTCGAACCACCAACGACAAGATTATCGCCGCCACCCGGCTCCATCCCGGCTCGATCCTGGATCCGATCAGGGTCAAGCAGACCGAGGAAGGGATCCAGCACGTTTACGAGGACAAGGGCTATCTCGACGCAAAATTGGGTTTTCGCGCGATTCCGGGACCGGGTAACACGGCGGTCGCACAGTTCAGCGTCTACGAAGGCCCGCGCGTCGATATCACGAGTATCGAGTTGACCGGCAACCATGCCTACTCCGCGCGCGAGATCAGGGGCCAGATGGAGACCGGGACCCACAACTTCCTGAGCTGGCTGACGGATTCGGGAGTTCTCGACCGCAAGAAGCTCGAGGACGACGCCGACCGGATCGCGGCCTTTTACTACAACAGCGGCTATCTGAACGTGCACGTGTCCGAGCCACGGATCATCCGGCACGGCAACTCGATAACCGTCAAAATCGCGATCGACGAGGGCCCCCGGTACAAGGTCGCGTCGGTTGCACTCGGGGGCGATCTCAAGTTCCCCCGTACTGAGCTGGAAAAGCGCCTCACGATAAAGGCGGGGCAGGATTTTTCCGGCATGACGCTGCAGCATAACGTGCTGACGCTCTCGGACTTCTACTCGAACCGCGGCTACGCCTTCGTCAACGTTCAGCCCAAGACCCAGCTTAATCCGGCCAACAAAACCGTGGGCGTGACCTTCGAGGTAAGTCCGGGCCATATCGTTCTGGTCAACCGGATTCGGATCACCGGCAACACCAAGACCTCCGACAAGGTCATCCGGCGCGAGATGCAAGTCCAGGAACAGGAGCCTTACTCCGCTTCGTCCATCCGGGATTCCAAGAAACTCCTCGACCAACTGGGCTATTTCAGCGCGACCCGCATTACCACTTCGCCTTCGCAGCAGCCCGACAAGATCGACTTGAACGTCCACGTCGCCGAGGCCAATACGGCCTCGCTCCAGGTGGCGGGCGGGTTCGACAGCTACGAGGGCGTTTTCGGACAGTTCACGCTCGGCAACACGAACCTGTTCGGCGGCGGCGAATCGGTGATGCTGAGCGCGATGGTCGGCTACCTATACAAGGATTATTCGATCAGCTACACCGAGCCCTGGTTCCTCGACATCCCGCTGAGCGTCTCGACGCAATTGTTCGACTCGGACACCTATCTGTTCACCTTCAGCCAGAAGAACGCGGGCGGCTCAATCAACACCTATTACCCGCTTACCCAGCTCGGTCTCAAAAAGATCGGCTCCTTCTCGCTCAAGGACGTAAACGCGGGACTCGGCTACCAGTTCGAGACCGTGGGGATCACCGGGCTCAGCCCGTTCACCCCGCTGGAGATACGTGAATTCCAGGGCTACACGCGGGTGTCCGAGCTGATGCCCAGTCTCAAGCGCTTCACGGTGGATAATCCGGTCGATCCGCGAAGCGGCTCGATTGAAAGCCTCAATCTCGAATTCGCCGGTATCGGGGTCGGCGAGGGTTTCATGAAGGGACTCCTGCACTGGCGATGGTTCTACACCTTCCTGAAGAGCCCGACCTGGGGCTCGTGGGTGTTCTCGCCCAGCGTGACCTACGGTATGGGCTCGACCTTCTCGGGGCCTGGAGATCTCCCGGTGTACGAACGGTTCTTCCCCGGCGGCGTTGGCGGCGAGGGCGACGTCAGGGGCTATCAGCTTTACTCTCTCGGTCCCCTGGTCACGACCTACAACAAGGCCGGCTCACCACAAGCGGTCACCACGGTCGGCGGCAGCAAGGAGTTGCTGACCGACGGCATGATAACCTTCCCGATTCTCTCCGGCTTGGGCATTCGCGGGATGGTCTTCGCCGATGCGGGCCAGGCTTATCGGCTGCATCAGAGCATGGATCTGACAAACCTGCAGGCGGCTTATGGTTTCGGTTTCCAATGGCGCTCGCCTTTTGGACCGCTCGCAATCGATATCGCTCGCCCGATCAACCCGCGTCCGCAGGATCTCAGCACCGTCTTCGAGATCGGATCAGGCTCACCACTCTAGCGCGCGGCCTTCAAAACTGTCTTAAATGCACCAAAGGCAGTCTCGAACGGCCGGGTTCTGTACAATACCAGGATTGATTCGTATGAGGGGCTTTGGCCAGACTAGCGGCTCAAGGAGGATTTCGCTCCAGATGAGAAAGCGTTTGATGGTAGTGGTAGCGTTCATCACGCTTCTCGCGTCGGTTCCGGCATGGGCGGAGGTAAAGCTCGCCTACGTTGATGTTCAACGCGCCGTGAACGAATGCAACGCGGGCAAAAAAGCCAAGGGTGAGTTCCAGGCGAAGGTACAGGCTGTACAGAGCAAACTGATGGCCGAACAGAAGCAGATCCAGGCTCTCAAGACCGAATTGGAGCAGAAAGGGATGCTGATGAAACCTGAGCAGCGCCAGAATCTGCAGGACGAGTACGTCGGCAAGGTCAGGGATTTCCAACGCCAATACAACGATGATCGCGAAGAGCTTAGCCGCAAGGACAACGAGCTCACGGGCAGGATCGTTCACGACCTCGCTCAGATCATCCAGCAGATAGCCCAACGCCAGGGCGATACGATGGTGTTCGAGAAGGGTTCCATCCTGTGGGGAGCGTCCGGCATCGATATCACCGACCAGGTGATCAAGGCGTACAATGCAACGCACGTGCAGCCGGGCACGCTTGGCAGCAATCCGAAGACCAAGTCGGGATTCGCCTCGCCGAGTTCGTTTGGAGCCGCAGCGGCGCGACGCTCGACCATATCGAAGTAGGCTCGAGGCGGTGGCCAGCAAGGAAGAGCTCGCGCAACTCGACCGTTTCTTGCGCCTGTTGCCCCATCGCTACCCGTTTCTGCTCGTGGACCGGGTCCTGGAGCTCGACGGCGGTCGCGCGCGAACCCTGAAGAACGTCACCATCAACGAGCCGTTTTTCACCGGGCATTTTCCGGGCAATCCTGTTATGCCCGGGGTCCTGATAATCGAGGCGCTCGCTCAGTCCGCCGCCATCCTTGCGCTCAAACAGATCGAAGACCCGGGTTCGCGCCTGTTCATGCTGACCGGCATCGACAAGGTGCGCTTTAGGCGCAAGGTGGTGCCCGGCGATCAGCTCGAAATGGAAGTGAACCTGCTCAAGCACCATCGCCCGCTCTGGAAGATGCGCGGCGAAGCGCGCGTTGCGGGCGAGCTTGCGGTGGAGGCGGAATTGTCCGCGATGGAAGTCGTCGAGGAGAAACTGCCATAGCCGGCTGCATACATCCGAGCGCTGTGATCGATTCGGGCGCCGAACTCGATTCTTCGGCCCAGATCGGCCCGGGCGCGGTAATCGGCCCAGGCGTGCGAATCGGCGCCGAAACCATTATCGGGCCTTACGCGGTGATCGAGTGCAACACCGCGATCGGCGCGCGAAATCACATCTTCCAGTTCGCCTCGATCGGCGCGGCGCCCCAGGATCTCAAGTACAAGGGCGAGCCGTCGCGGGTCGAGATAGGCGACGACAACAAGATCCGCGAGTTCACCACTATCCACCGCGGCACCGAGGGCGGCGGGATGGTCACGAAGATCGGCAACGACGTGCTGGTGATGAACTACGTCCATATCGCGCACGATTGCCGTATCGGCAACCATTCCATCCTTGCCAACTCGACCGAGATCGCCGGCCACTGCGTCATCGAGGAATGGGTCGTGACAGCCGGGATGTGCGGCGTTCACCAGTTCACCCGGATTGGCGCGCACGCGATGGTCGCGGCGGGCTCGAAAGTCGCCCAGGATGTACCCCCGTACTCGATGGTCGCGGGTGACCGCGCGCGGCTGGTCGGCGTCAACGAGATCGGGCTTGAGCGCCGGGGCTTCAAACCCGAAACAATCGCCGCGATCAAGGGCGCGGTGCGCAAGCTCTTTTACTCCAAGACGCTGCGTGAGGACGCTATCCGCCAGGTCCTCGACGAATACTCGGCGGTGCCCGAGGTCGAGCGCCTGGTCGCGTTCATCCGTGATTCCAAACGCGGCGTAGTCGGTCGCGAGCGTGAGTAGCCTAGGAATAATCGCGGGCAACGGAGTCTTTCCAATCGAGGTCGCCGAGGCCGCCCGCCGCCGCAAAGTCAGGGTGGTCGCAACCGCCCATATCGGCGAAACCCGCGCCGAACTCGCCGACCATGTGGACGAGATTACATGGATCAAGGTCGGCGAGCTGCAGAAGATCATCGACACGTTCAAAAATGCCGGCGTCGAAGAGGCCGCGATGGCGGGCGGAATCTCTCGCGCTCGTCTTAAGGATTCGTTCGCGCCCGACGCGCGGGCGCTTCGGATGCTTGCAGGGATAACCCGATGGAGCGACGACGCGGTGCTCCGCGCGATCGCTCGCGAAGTCGAATCCGAGGGTATTCCGGTTATCGATCCGGTCCCGATGCTGCCCGATGTGCTTGCCGAAGGGGGTTTGATGGCCGGTCCGGCGCCCGATGAGCGTCAGCTCGCCGATCTCGACCTCGCATTCGAAGTCGCGCGCAGCCTTGGCGCTTTCGATATCGGGCAAACGGTCGCAGTGCGCGCCGGCGTGATCGCCGCGGTCGAGGCGATCGAGGGTACCGACGCTGCGCTCAGAAGAGCAGCCGCGCTTTCGGGCAAGGGCCTGGTTATCGCCAAGGTCGCGAAGCCAGGGCAGGATTTGCGTTTCGACCGTCCCGCGATCGGGCCCGCCACGATCGAGCTGCTCGCCGAAATCGGCGCGGCGATGCTCGGGGTCGAGGCTGGAAAGTGCATGATGCTCGAACGCGCGCGCACCCTCGAGGCCGCCGGCGCATCGAACGTCACGGTCTATGGCCATGCGTGAGCTTCGCGCAGCGGTGGTTGGAG
>JAKAVX010000154.1 GCA_021827465.1 Deltaproteobacteria bacterium
ATGCTCTCGGCGAGCGCGATTTCCGGCACCAGCACCACGACTTGCCGTCCTGTTGCGAGAGCGGCTGCCGCAAGCTGGAGATAAACTTCGGTCTTTCCGCTTCCGGTCACGCCATAGAGAAGGAATGTCTGGAACGAGCGATCCTCGATTCGCGGCCGGACGACGGAAATCGCCTCTATCTGCTCGGGCGTGAGCGCGTAAGGCGGTTGAGCGGGTCCCGTGCCCGGCACGCTATCACCGGCGGTTGCGGGCTGCGTCCACGATTCGAGCGCAACCAGGCCACGGCTTGCGAGCGTCCGGACGACGGCGCGCGCGCCGGGGATCGCGCGCTCGATTTCTTCCATCGTAAGGCCCTGCGCACCCGCCTCGGCAACGAGCGACACGACCTCGCGCTGTTTGGCTCCGCGCAACGCGGCTTCGGCCGCACCGTTATCGCAAAGACGAACCCTCGTCATTTCGGCCGGCTCGCGACGCCGCCCTCGCGTCGCGGCTCGCGTCGTGACGATTCCCTCCGAGCAAAGCGCGCCCAGCGCCGAGAGCATCGCCTCGCCCTTCGCGCCGAGCCGCGCGAGCTGCCGCGCCGTCATCGGGCGCTTTGCCAGCGCCTCGACCAGCGCCCGCTCCGCATCGGTCATCGTGGCCGCGCGAAGCGGGTCGGGCTCGCGGGCAAGTTGGTAGACGGTCTTCGATTCGACGCGCGCGGCGGCCGGGATGATGCTCCGGTAGGCATCGGCGAGCGAGACCATGTAGTAATTCGACAGGAACTCGAAGAGCCGCAGATGCGGGCGATCGAAGAGCGGCTTCGGCTCGAGAAGCTCGAGGATGGGCTTGAGAGCGACACCGTCTGCGGCGCCCTCCTCATCGTCAAGGATCTCCAGCACCACGGCCGTGACCTTGCGCGAGCGCAATGGCACGAGCACGCGATGGCCCAGCGCGACCCGCGCGCGCATCGCGGCGGGCACGGCGTAGGTGAGCATGTCCACCTTGCCAACCGCCCCGACGACGACCACCCTTGCCTGCATCGCGTTAGATACTCTGTCCCATCGCGGCCCCGGCGCCGCCTTCGGCAGTTTATACCGGTAAGGCCCGGGATGCGCGACGGCGGCTTTCCCGAGCCGGTCCAGTCTGATTGAATCGATTGTCCGGGCATCGCCCCGCTAACAGGACATCTCAAGATGCTGCGTTTTCTCACCGCCGGCGAATCGCACGGGCCCGAGCTGGTCGCCGTTGTCGAAGGAGTTCCAGCAGGATTCGACGTCGATATCGCCCGTATCAATGCCGACCTGGCGCGCCGTCAGAAGGGTTACGGACGCGGCGGCCGGATGCTTATCGAAAAGGACCAGGCTCGCCCGGTTTCGGGAATCCGTTTCGGGCGGACGATGGGAAGCCCGATCACCTTCATCATCGAGAATCGGGACTTCAAGAACTGGCAGAAGCGGATGTCGGCCGATCCGAACGATCGGGCCGAAGTGGCGCCGGTTACACGCCCGCGCCCCGGTCATGCCGATCTTGCGGGCGTGCTCAAGTACAACCTCGAAGATATCCGCGAGGTGCTCGAACGCGCCTCCGCGCGCGAGACGACCGCGCGTGTCGCAATCGGCTCGCTCACGAAGCAACTGCTCGCCCCGTTCGGAATTTCGATCCTCGGCTACGTGGTCAGTATCGGCTCGACCGAGGCAAAGACGCCCGAGGCGCTCTCGATGGAGGAACTCGCGCGTATCACCGAGGAGTCGCAGGTGCGGGTTGCCGACCCGGATGCCGAGCGCGCGATTATCGCCGAGATTGACGCGTGCAAGAAAACCGGCGACACCCTCGGCGGCGTGGTCGAGGTGGTCGCCACCGGGCTTCCGGTCGGACTTGGCAGCCACGTCCAGTGGGATCGCAAGCTCGACGCGCGGCTCGGCTTCGCGCTGATGAGCCTGCAGGCGGTCAAGGGGGTCGAATTCGGATGGGGTTTTCGGGCGGCGCGGGTGCGCGGCTCCGAGCTTCATGACGAAATCGGTTACGACGCCGCCGAAAAGCGATTCACGCGTTTCTCCAACAACTCGGGAGGCACGGAAGGCGGGATGAGCACGGGCGAGCCGCTTCGGGTGCGGGTTGCCTTCAAACCGCTTTCCACCCTGATGCGCCCGCTGCGCTCGGTGGACATCAGGACCAAGGCCGAAGCGGTCGGCGCGATCGAACGCTCCGACGTATGCGCGATTCCGGCCGCGGCGGTGATCGCTGAGACGGTCGTCGCCTTCGAACTCGCCGACGCGTTCGTCGAGAAATTCGGCGGCGACTCGCTAGTCGAGATCATGCGCAATTACCAGGGCTATCTCGGGCAGGTTCGCAACTATTGAGGGCGGGAGATGCGCGCGATGGCGCCCAGGCTGATCCTGACCGGCTTCATGGCTACCGGGAAAAGCGCGGTGGCCGCGATAGTCGCGCGCCGGCTCGGATGGCCGCTGATAGACACCGACGAGCGCCTGGTCGAGCGGGCGGGAAAACCCGTGGCGGCGATTTTCAGCGAGGACGGCGAACCACAATTCCGCCGCCTCGAGCGTGAAGTGATCGCGGAAATCGCGTGCGATCGGCGCCGATGCGCGATGTGCGGCCGTCCGCGTCCGGCGGTGGTGGCAACCGGAGGCGGCGCGCTGGTGGACGAGGCCAATTTCAAGGCGCTGAGCGAGACCGGCGTAATCATATGCCTTAGCGCGCGGCCCGAAGTGATCGCGCGCCGGGTCAAAAAATCCAGGACCGAACGCCCCAAGCTACTCGAAGGCGAGAAATCACTGCCTGATCGGATCGAGGAATTGCTCGCCCAGCGCCGCGAAGCGTACGCGCACGCCGAGGTCACGGTTGACACCTCCAATATCACGGTTGAAGAGGCCGCCGAGCGCGTGCTCGCCGCCTTTATCGCGCATGGAGCACGGCGATGCGCACGTTCCGCGTAGAACTCGACCCCGAAAGCCATCCCGTGCACGTCGGCGCGGGTCTGCTCGACCGATTGGGAGAACTGGCGCGCGAGGCGCGGCTCAAGCCGGGGCGAGCGATGCTCGTCACGGACTCGAACGTCGGCCCGCTCTACGCCGAACGCGCGATTTCGTCGCTTGCGCGGGCCGGCTTCAAGGCCGCGAAAATCGAAATCCAGGCCGGCGAGGCGAGTAAATCGCTCGCGACGCTTTCAAACATCTACGACCGGATGGTCGAAGCGGAACTCGACCGGCAAAGCATCGTGTTCGCGCTCGGCGGCGGCGTGGTGGGCGATCTCGCGGGCTTTGCGGCGGCGTCGTTCATGCGCGGCGTACCGCTCGTGCAGGTTCCGACAACGGTTGTCGCGGCGGTCGATTCCTCGCTCGGCGGCAAGACCGGCGTGAACCATCCGCGCGCCAAGAACCTTATCGGCGCATTCTATCAGCCGCGGATGATCGTCGCGGACGTGAGCACGCTCAAGACGCTCGGCGAGCGCGAATTCCGCGAAGGTCTCGCCGAGGTGATCAAGTACGGCGCGATAATGGACGCGCCGATGATAAGCGACCTCGAGCGCGGCCTCGGCGTAATCCTTTCGCGCGAGCCGGACGCGATGGAATCGATGGTCGAGCGCTCGCTAAGGCATAAGGCGTCGGTCGTCGAGCGCGACGAGCATGAAAGCGGGCTTCGGAAAATCCTCAATTTCGGGCATACCGTCGGCCACGCGATCGAAGCCTCGGCCGGCTACGGCAGCTATCTTCACGGCGAGGCGGTCGCGGTCGGGATGGTCGCGGCGGCGAAACTCTCGCGCGCTTACGCCGGTCTCGACGGAGCAGAGGCGGCGCGTCTGGAAGCGCTAATCCGAAGCGCCGGTCTCCCGGTCGCGATGCCCTCGAAATGGCGCGGCGAGGACTTCGAACGCGCGCTCAGGCTCGACAAGAAGCGCGCCGATGAAGGTGTCGAGTTCGTGCTTATCGATCGGCTCGGTCACGCCTTCACGAAAAAGCTCGCCTTCGACGAAATCGTCGCCAGCCTGACGCCGGCGTAGGCCCGGCACTCCCGCCATATCGGGCATAACCCGGGAACCCCTCCCGGCCGATGCGCCGAGTAGCGATGCGCGGATGGCCTTTGCCGTTCGATGAGTGTATTTTCAGGGCAAGACACCGGGTTGCGACGTAAAGCGATTTGCGGAGCGTGCCGGACGACGCGGATGGGGTGGAGGTGCGGTATGGATCGTCGGTTCGAGGAAGTTTCCTCCAGGGTGCTCACCGTTCAGGAAGTCTCCCGCTATCTCAGGGTTCATCCCTCGACGATTTACCGGATGCTGAAGCGCAACGAACTGCCGGCCTTTCGGGTCGGGAGCGACTGGCGTTTCACGGTCGAGGCAATTGACCAGTGGCGGGCCAAGGTGGAGGCGGGAGTGCCTTCACAGGTGCGCGAGCTTCGGGCGGAGAGCCAAAGCTTCTCGAAGTAGCGCGAAAAGCCCGGCTGTCGCGGGGACAACCGGGCCTTTCGATATCACCAATCAGGCCTGGAAGTAACGACGCGGGTTTTCCACCAGCATCGTATCGATCTTTTCCTGCGCAACGCCGGCCTTTCTGAGCGTCGGCACGATGTTCTTGAGAACGTGCGTCGGCTTCCAGTTTTCCACCAGCCGCGCCACCTGCGGCGTGATCTCAAGCCCACGTCCGAGCCAGCACGCAACGCTGTCGTGCGAGAGCACGATCTGACGCTCGAAGCCTATTCCCACAAGCCCGATCAGAGCGGCAAGGCGCAGGCGGTCGGGATGGACGAAGTCCAGCCCGAAGCGGTCGAAGCCGATGAACGACCCGCGGTCGAGCATGTCGGTGTGATACTTGAGATCCGACGAGCCGCAGCTATGGCCGATTATCACATGGCTCAAATCCACGCCCTCTGAGGCGAAGATCTCGAGCTGCTCGCGGCCCATCGTTCCCTCTTCAGTATGCGTGGTGATCGGAACTCCGGTGCGGCGGTGCGCCCGGGCGGCGGCACGCAGGCACATCTCCTCGTAGGGAGTTATCTGGTCCTTGCCGGTCGCGCATTTGATGATCCCGGCTTTGATGCCCGTATCGCCGATACCCTTGGTAATCTCGGTGACGTAAACCTCGGTTATCTCTTCGACCGAGCGCTGCTTGAAATACGACGTGTTGCCGAGGTCCTCCTTGTAGAGGCCGGTCGCGCACACGACGTTGACGCCGGTCGCGGCCGCGACTTCCGCCGCGAACGTGACGTCGCGCCCGATATCCATCGGGCATGGGTCGACGAACGTGCCGAGTCCGAGGTCGCGCAATTCCTTTAACTGCTCGACGCAGTTCTTGAGCGCCGCCTTGCGATCGAATTTCGGGATCGAGCAGTCGAGCTCCCATCCCGCCCATCCGATCAGCAGATGCTCGTGCATCAGGGTGACCCCGAGCTTGTCGGGACTGACGGTTCCAGTAGCAGTGTTGATCGCCTTCATTTCGGGCATCGCTCCTTTCGCCCGTGTCCGATGCCGCCCCGCTTCCGGCGCGCCGGACCGGACGCACGAATCTTCGCCACATCCACGGCCCGAGCCGATCGCACAGCGCCGGAAACCCCAGGGCCACCTCGGACCGCAGAGCCTTGCCGCGAACTTAGCCCCGCGCCAAGCGGCCCGTCAAACCGCGAGAGTTCCGTCAATCGCTCTCGCCGTGACGCGCAAGCAGCGTGGACAGAAACACCAGCGCGACGCCGATCGTGATAGCCATGTCGGCGACGTTGAACACCGGGTAGTTCAGCTCGTAGTAGTGCACGCGGATGAAATCGATCACGAGGCCACCGCGCACCGCCCGGTCGATGAGATTGCCGAGCGCTCCCGCCATTATCAGCGCAAAGGCGAAGGACGAAAGCGTAATCCGCTCGTTGTGGTAAATCAGGTAAAGCAGCACGACTATCGCGGCGGTGGTGAGCGTGAAGAGAAACACGATTCGAAAGTACGCCGGCAGAGTGGCAAACATGCTGAACGCCGCGCCCGGATTCTGCGTGTACGTGATATCGAACCAGTGCGGAACGACCGGGATGCTCTCGTAGAGCGTCATGTGTGCGCTTACGTAATACTTGCTCCACTGGTCGAGCACGACGATCGGCATCGTGACCAGCCCGGCCAGGATCGCGAGGGTTCGCATTCGCGCCGACCGCTCGGCGGGACGTGTCTCGGGCGCGGACTCAGGTGTCTCGGGGGCTTGCGTGGTTTTCAGCTCAGGCACGAATCACCGCCCGGCATCGCGGGCACAACTCCGCATCGCCCTCGTCCGTGTAATACGTCCAGCATCGCTGGCATTTGCGCCCCGGCGCGCGCCGGCCGACGATCATTACGGGAGGATGCGGGCAAATCCGCGCAAAGGCCCCGTCAACGCTGAAATCGCTGCGCCCCTGCGCGCTCTCGCGCATCCCGCTCGCCTCCTCGGGGGCGAGTATCGCCACGTCCGACACGATGAACAGTTCCTTCAGGCTCTCGCGATAACGCGCAAGCATCTCGCCGAGTCCCTCCGTCGCGCCGTCGGCGGCGAGTGCAACCGTGGCTTCGAGGCCCGCTCCAATCGTGCCCGCCTGGCGCATCGCTTCGAGCACCTTGAGCGCCTCGGCGCGAAGTTCGAGCAGCCGTTCCCATCGCGAGTTGAGTTC
>JAKAVX010000155.1 GCA_021827465.1 Deltaproteobacteria bacterium
GAAGGGGAAGCCGAAGGATCTCGGACAGCTTCGCGAGAGCGAAGCCGGTACTGGTTCTTCGTTCGCAAAGCGCTCCTTGGTTCTGCAATGCCTCTTGAAGGGGACGGGAACCGTGAAAGTGATGGTTGCGCTGGCGATGCGGAGCGGGCGGATTTTTCCTCAGCGGACCCTCACCCGCGCTTCGCACCCCGCGAAGCATTCTTCGCGGGGTCCCGCTTCGGCGCGACCTCTCCCTGACTCCGTAGGGAGAGGTTACGGAAACTGAACGCGAGGGGCAGATGAGAGCGCGCGGTGCACTTGTGACGTTTCCTCACCTCGCGCGGCGAGGTTACGGAAAACTGCGCAGAAAGACGTGACAAAGGCCGGTTCATTTGACACGCTCCGCCGGGTGCGCTGACTTGTTGTGGAGTGGGGATGACTTCTTCATCGGAGTCCACGGAAAACGTCGGGACTGCGCTTGCCCGCCTCGCGCAGGCGGCGCGGGATGCGGTTGACGCGCGGATCTGCCTCGTCTCCGCGTCGATCGGCGGCGAGCCCGAGATAGTGCAATCCGCCGGTACGGATGCGGAATCAAAAGTGGCGGCCGGTGCGATGCTTACGGCGCTGGAACTCGGGCGCGACCGGGAAGCCTCGGGTGACGAGTTGTTTACCGTGCGTCTGTCCCCGGGGGAGATGACCGCTATCTGCGCGGGGACGATTCTTGCGGCGCGCGAAATTCGAGCGGCGGCGTGGGCGCGGGGCGCCGAGAAATCCGTGGCGATGGTCTCCATAGTCGCGGACGCCGAGCGGTTCGACGGTGAACTCGATGCGGTGGCGTCGCTCGCCTGCGACGGCGCCCTTGCGATCGCCGTGGCGGCGCAAAGGGAAGCGTCGCGCGAATTCTGGCGGTTGCGCGCGACCGAAACGACCGAGAAAAGCGCCCGCGCCCGTTCCGAATCCGAGGAGATCGCGCGTGATTTCGAAAGCCTGGAGCGGATGATCGCGCGCGGCGTGGGCCGCAGCCCCAGCGAGCGCTACGCCTTGTTCGGCGCGACTCTCGCCGAGGCCGGCCCGTTCGACGGATGGATTGTCGCTATCGCCACGGGCAAGGGACTGGCGCCGGTCGCAAGCTCGCAACCGGGTGAAATCGGCGCTCTCGACGAAAGCAGCGCGCTTGCACGTTCGTACGCGGAGCACTCGGTGCTGACGCGGCCCGGCTTCGCTTCCACCGCGAGGGCGTGCGCCGAGGACCGCATCTTTGGACGCCCTTACGTATGCGTGCCGTTCGAAAACGGCGCGATAGCGCTGGCGTCGCGCACGCCGGTGAGCGAGGGCCTTCGCGCGCGGGTGCAGGCGATAGTCGGCCGGCTTCAGCCGGCGGTGAAATCGTGGTGGCTCCAAGACGAGCTCGGGCGCGAGCGCGAGCTGGTGCGCAAGCTCGGGCTTCGGATGTTCGCCGCGATAGACGAGGAGCGCGCGCGAATCGCGCGCGACCTTCACGACGACCAGGCGCAACTTCTCTCGGCGGCGCAAATCGCGCTCTCGGGCGGCCATGAGCAGGCGCGCGGAATTTTCAAGCGGCTTGAAACCGAGCTCAGAAGGCGGGTGCGCGAGCTTCGGCCGGCGCGGCTCGGCGAAGGCGGCCTCGAAGAGGCGCTGCGCGCGGAGATGGACCGGCTCGGCGAGGCGGGAATCAAGGCGCGGCTCAAGCGCTCGCGCGGCGCCGGCGCCGAGGCGCTGTCGCGCCCGGTCGAGGAGCTTTGCTACCAGGTCGCGCGCGAGGCGCTCGCCAACGTGGTTCGCCATTCGGGCGCAACCAGCGTCGAAGTCGCAATCGAGCGCAGGGACGGCGCGGCGCGCATCTCGGTCGTCGACAACGGCCGCGGGATAACGCTCGACCCGGCGCGCGGCGGGATGGGACTGCAGGGACTGAGGGAACGGATCGAACTGATGGGCGGAAGGCTGACGATTGATTCCAGACCCGGCGCAACGCGGCTCGTCGCCGATATTCCGGAGCCGGTCTGATGGCGCTCGGCGAACGGATACGGGTTCTTCTCGCCGACGACCATCGGCTGCTGCGCGACGCGCTCAAGTCGGTGCTCGAAAAGGAATGCGACGTCGTGGGCGAGGCCGAAAACGGCGAGACGGCGATCGAGATGGCGGCGCGTACCCGTCCGCACGTAGTGCTGATGGATATCGGGATGCGCGGGATGGGCGGCCTTGCCGCGGCGCGTCGGATTGCCGAAGACACGCCCGCCGTGAAGGTGCTTATACTCAGCCAGTACGACGACGAGGAATACGTGATCGAGGCGCTCGAGGAAGCGCAGGCGGCAGGTTACCTGCTCAAGACCGACGCCGCCGAGGAACTGCTCGCCGCCGTGCGCGCGGTGCATCAGGGGCGGCGCTATCTGAGCCCTTCGGTCGCGCCGGTGCTGCTCGCGCGGCTTAGACGTCCCGACAAGGAACGGCTCGACAAAACGCCGCATCTGACACGGCGCGAACGCGAGGTGCTGCGCCTGGTGGGAGAAGGCGCCACCACCAAGGAAATCGCCGCGCGGCTTCGGATAAGCCCGAAGACCGCGCAAGTGCATCGCGACAACCTGAAGCAGAAGCTCGCGCTCAAGACCACCGCCGACATGGTGCGATGGGCCATCAAGCACAAGATAATCCGAATCGAATGACCGCAAGCCTTCCGGCTTTGAACGGGCGTTCCGCTCGCGGTTTAACTCAGCGGGGCACCGTGCTACTGGTGTGAGGACGTTTCAGCCCACGCTCGGGAGGGAGAACCGATGAAGCGCAGGGGAGTGCATCACCTGGGTCTGGCGACACTCGATATGGATCGCACGATAGACTTCTACACCAGGAAGCTCGGCTTCGAAGTCGGATGGTGCGACGTTATCGAGCTTCCCGAGGGCGGCAAGATAAAGCACGTCTTCTTCGACACCGGCGACGGAACATTTGTCGCGTTCATGCAGCCCGAGAAGGCGGCGGGATTTCCCGAAGAGTTCGCGACCGACATCAACAGCGCGCAAAACCTGCCGCCCGTCGTCTATCACTTCGCCTTCTGGATGGACGACGTCAACGAACTGGAAGAGAAGCGCAAGGACCTGGTGGCCAAGGGCGTGGACGTGACCGCGGTGCTCGACCATGAGTGGTGCCGCTCGATCTACCTGAAGGATCCCAACGGGCTGCTGCTGGAATATTGCGCCACGGTTCGCAAGTTCAACGACGAAGACAAGATCATGCGGCATCATGAGCAGCCGGGTCCGATGACGACCGATCCGAAGGAAATGGCGAAGGTGCGCGAGATGCTGTTCGGAGGGCCGCCGCCGAAGGCGAAATCTCCCGTCTGACGGCTAATCGAAGCCGATTCGTACGACGCGTACGAGGGCCGCGGGGTCTCTACCGCGGCTCTTTTCTTGTGCGCGCGATCGTTCGATATTGCGTAATTCATTTTTTCGACAAGAGGGGTTCCTCACGATGGATGAAATCGGACTGTTCGAGGCCATGTACTCCGCGCGGGCGCTGCGCCGCTTCAAGCCCGACCCGGTCCCCGACGAAGTCATGACCAAGGTGCTCGACGCGGCAATCCGGGCGCCTTCGGGCAGCAATCAGCAGCACTGGCTGTTCGTGGTCGTCAAGGACGCCGAGTCGCGGCGCAAGCTCTCCGCGATCTATCACAAGGGCAGCCAGCTCATGATGAAGTATTACGCCAACCGCCCGCGGCCCGCGCATATGAACGAGGTGGAGGAGAAGCGGCTGCTGAAATCAGCGTCGTATCTTTTCGAGAATATGGACGAGGCTCCGGTTCTGCTGCTCGCGTGTCTCAAGCAGGAGGGACCGGCCGCGGCGCAAAACCTGCCGCCCGATCTCGCGGGCAGGATGAAGGTGCTTCAGCGCACGACCGGCTCGAGCATCTATCCCGCCGTCGAGAACATCATCCTTGCGTGCAGGGCGCTCGGGCTCGGCACCGTGCTGACGACGCTCCATCTGCTGCACGAGGACGAAGCCAAGGCGGTAGTCGGTCTTCCGCCCGAAGTGCAGACCTACGCGCTTCTTCCGATCGGGTATCCGCGCGACAAGTTCGGCCCGGTAAAGCGCAAGCCGGTCGGCGAAGTTGCCTGTCTCGATCGATACGGAAATCCCTGGAAGGGAAGCGCCGCGTAGCCCGCGGGTTTTCGCGGCGCGCGGACAGGCGCGGCGCAAAAAAAATTGCGGGGCGGCGCCAAGCCGGCGTCGCCCCGCATCGGACGAGAAATCGTCCCACTGATTCAGCCGAGATTCGTTTTGAAGAACGCGATCGTCTTCGACCACGCCTCCCGGGCATGCGTGGGATGGTAGGAGGGGCGCTCGTCGCACATGAAGCCGTGGTCCGCGTCGGCGTAGAGCACGATCTCAGCCTGCTTGCCGGCCTCTTTCAGCGCGTCGCGGAACCTGTCGACTTCGGCGATCGGAATGAACGCGTCCTTGCCGCCGAAGAAGGCGAGAATCGGCGCGTGCAGTCCCTCGACGTATTCGATCGGCGCCTTCGCTCCCGGCTGGCGCGACGACACCATCCCGCCGCCGTAGTACGGCGCGCTCGCCTTGACGTCGGGATTGCGGCATGCGGTGAGAAACGAGATACGGCCGCCCATGCAGAATCCCACCGTGCCGAAACCGGGCTTCACTTCCTTGAGATTCTTCAGCGTGTTGATGGCGGCGGTCATGTCGGCGACGACCTGATCGTCCTTGAGCGTGCCCATCAGGCGGAACGCGCCGGGAAGGTCGTTGTAACCGACGACATTGTTGGGCTCGCGAAAATAAAGGTTCGGCGAAATTGCCACGAAGCCTTCGGCCGCGAAGCGGTCGGTGATGCTCTTGATATGGGAGTTGAGGCCGAACGCCTCCATCACGACGACCAAGCCGGGGTACGGACCGCCGGTCGCGGGCCTGGCCAGATGGCACGGCATCTTTTCGCTCCCGCTTTGTACCATTACGTGTTCGGAAACGACTTCCATCGGGCTTGACCTCCTAGATTGTGAACTTCCCCGAAGTGCGAAGACGCCGGGGAGGCGACGGTTGTGCGTCGAGCGGTGCGCGATGGCGCGGCGACTTTTGTCACCCGCCAAAGACCCGAACCGTCGACGGTCCGCGACTCTTCTCGCATGAAACGCGCCCGCGCTCAAGCGCGATCGTCCGTGCGCGCCGGCCCTCGATTTGGCGGCGGCTTCGCCGCTACTATAGCGCTCCATCGAAGCCTCTTGCGGTTGTGAACTGAACTCCGATGATACCGCTGCGTGACGATGCCGCCTCGCGCCGATTGACCGCGGTCAACACGGTGCTGATCGTGGCGAACGTGGCCGTGTTTGCCTACGAAGTCTCGCTCGGCCATGCGGTCGGAACGTTCATCGATCGGTACGCGATGGTGCCGGAGCGAGTGGCGCATCTGCTGGGAGCCGCGGCGCGCGGCGCATACATGGTTTCGCGTCCGGCGCCCGCGATAGTGACGCTCGTCACCTCGATGTTTCTCCACGGCGGAATCCTGCACATCGTGGGCAACATGCTCTACCTGTTTATCTTCGGTGCGGCGGTCGAGGAGGCGATGGGTCACTGGAGGTTCCTCGGCTTTTACTTCGCGTCGGGGATCGCGGCGGCGGTCGCGATGGCGGCCGCGATGCCGAATTCAAACGTCCCGGTTATCGGCGCGAGCGGAGCGATCGCGGGCGTGCTCGGCGCCTACTTCGTGCTGTTCCCGCGCGCGCGAGTGCTGACCTTCATACCGTTAATCGTCGTGATTCAAATGATCGAGATTCCGGCGGTGCTGTACCTGCTCGTCTGGTTCGCGATGCAACTTTACTGGGGACTTCACGAAGGCGGGCAATCGTCTATCGCTGGCGGAGTCGCATGGTGGGCGCACGTGGGCGGCTTCATGTTCGGAATCGCACTCGGTCCTCTGCTGGCCCGCCGAAGCCCCGCTCCACGCCGCCGCGCTCGTCGCGCCAGGGGATGATCTCGAGCCGATGCGCCGATTTCAGACATCAACTGGGACAAGGGCCGGAGAAATCTCGCCTAAAGTGTTACTTCAGATTTTCTTAGCCCTGAAAAAGGCCTCGGATGACGTCTGGAAGGGCATTTTCGATTGCGCAAGAGACGCAGTCGAAAATATCCACAGGATCTTGTTGTTGAATTCTGTGGATATCTAAAAATGCCCACGAATCAGGCGAAAATCGCATACGCGCTATCTGTGGAGATTGTGGGTAAAATTGTGGATAAGTTGCCGCGATTCGGTCCCCGTTGAAGCAACGCTTGAAGACAAACTTTTGCGCTTGATCTGGCGCGCGACGCCCCGCTCGGGATAACTTCTTGCCCACGGAGGGTTGTGCGGTGGCGGTGCAGACCGAGGAAGTCCTAAGGCGCGTTCCCCCACAAAATATCGAAGCGGAGCAGTCCGTCCTTGGCGCGATTCTGCTCGATAACGAGGCTATCAACTACGCCCTTGAGGTTATCGGGGACGAGGACTTTTACCGCGACGCCCATCGCGAGATTTTCCGCGCGATGGTCGAGTTGTCGGACCATAACCAGCCGGTCGACGCGATAACTCTCACCGAGTCGCTCAAGACCAAGGGCGTGCTCGAGCAGATAGGCGGCAGATC